>JAVHYG010000079.1 GCA_031119195.1 Rickettsiella sp.
TTTAAGCTATGAAGAGGCAACTACTTAATTAACTACTTTTGTGTGAGATAAGTTAATCATCAGCTTTTTTAGACCAACGTCCTTATAAATTTTTCTAAAGTCCGTTACAATCCCTAGCTATGAACAATCAAGAAAGCTTATTGGCATCCCTTAATGAGGCGCAACGAAGTGTAGTTTCTGCACCACAAGGTCATTTACTTGTACTCGCAGGCGCAGGCAGTGGTAAAACACGCGTATTAGTCCATCGTATTGCTTGGCTCATCGATGTTGAAAATATCTCACCATACAATATTTTAGCAGTTACCTTTACCAACAAAGCCGCTGGAGAGATGAGATATAGGTTAGAAAAATTAGTGAACTTACCCATGAAAATGATGTGGGTAGGTACTTTCCATGGGCTTGCTCATCGCCTATTACGTCAACACTGGGAAGCAGCCGGATTATTACAAGCCTTTCAAATATTAGACAGCGATGATCAACATCGCATTATTAAACGTATTATTAACAACCTAAATCTCGATGAAGCACAATGGGTTCCCAAAAAAGTTCAATGGTTTATTAACAAACAAAAAGATGAAGGAATTCGGCCACATCAAATTGCTAATGCTAATGACCCATATAACAAAACTTTAATCACTATTTACCAAACTTATGAAGAACATTGCACACGTAATGGTGTCATTGATTTCGCTGAAATTATTTTACGCAGCTACGAACTTTTTATTAAAAATCCGGATATTCTAGAACATTATCGAACGCGCTTTCAACATATCTTAGTCGATGAATTTCAAGATACCAATACGATTCAATATGCCTGGCTAAAATTACTTAGTAGCGGACAAAATTACTTAATGATTGTCGGCGACGATGATCAGTCTATTTATGGCTGGCGTGGCGCGCGTGTAGAAAACATCCAACGCTTTACACATGATTTTCCAAATAATCAAGTCATTCGACTGGAACAAAATTATCGTTCAACGGGTGTTATTTTAGCTGCATCAAATGCGTTAATCTCTCATAATGATGGCCGCCTAGGTAAAAAATTATGGAGTAGTGGGGGACAGGGCGAATTGATATCTCTTTATGGCGCCTTTAATGATCTCGATGAAGCCCGTTTTATCATCGAACAAATAAAGCAAAGTGAAAAAAAAGGACTGCACTATAATGAGAATGCCGTCTTATATCGTTCTAACGCCCAATCACGCGTATTAGAAGAAGCATTGATTCATGCACAAATTCCTTATCGTATTTATGGCGGGCTACGTTTTTATGAACGTGCCGAAATTAAGGATGCCTTAGCCTATCTGCGTTTAATTGCCAATCGAAAGGATGATCAAGCTTTTGAACGTATCGTAAATACACCAACTCGGGGAATTGGCGATACCACTATACAAACTTTGCGTAGTGAAGCACGGACAAAAAGCATTTCCTTATGGGAATCCTCACAGCAATTATTAACGAATAAAACGTTATCAGCACGTGCTGGTAACGCGTTAACTGCTTTTTTAAATTTGATCGACCAAATGGATGAAGAAATAAAAACACTGTCCCTTGCTGAACAGACAGAACAAATACTTTATAGCAGTGGTTTATTTGCCCACTATAAAAAAGAAAAAGGTGAACGTGGTCACGCCCGCATTGAAAATCTGGAAGAATTAATAAATGCGGCGCGTCAGTTCACACCTGAAGATGATAGCGTTTCCATGTTATCTGCGTATTTAGCCCATGTTGCACTTGAAGCAGGTGAACACCAAGGTGATAGCTTAGAAAAATGTGTACAATTAATGACATTACATTCCGCTAAAGGTTTAGAATTTCCACAAATTTTTTTGTGCGGAATGGAAGAAGGTCTGTTCCCACATCACCTGTCGCATGAAGAACCAGGGAGATTAGAAGAAGAACGTCGTTTATGTTATGTCGGTATGACGCGCGCCATGAGAAAGCTTTACTTAAGTTATGCTGAAATACGTCGCTTACATGGCACAGAAAGCCATCATAGACCCTCGCGATTTATTGCTGAAATTCCTAAGGAACTCATGGATGAAGTTAGACTAAAAACACAAATAGTACGCCCTATTCAATTAAGGCCACTTTCAACACGTCAAGTTCAAGAAACAATCGGTGATACTGGTTTGCGTGTAGGTCAACAGGTTGTACATCCTACGTTTGGAGAAGGGGTCATCGTTGATGCAGAAGGCCAAGGTGGACATACCAGACTACAAGTGAAATTTAACAAGGCAGGAACTAAATGGTTAATCGCAAATTTTGCTAAACTTGCTGTACGCCAGTAAACAAAGAAAGCCCAAAATCTCATTTCTTTATTGGTTAAAATAATCCAGGAAATTCACTCGGAAAATTAAATAACGATATAGAGTTGAGTTCAAGGCTATTACTTTTATGCAAGAGGTCTAATGGATAAGTTTCTAGCAAGTAGTACCATCATTTTAAGCACTCAAATCTGTTTTCTACTTAACAATATATAGAGTGCGCCAGCGCCGCCATCTCGTTCTTGTGCCGAAGAAAAAGCCAGAACCCATGGAATTTGTTTCAGCCAATAACTGAGGTGATTTTTTAATTTAGGTCCAGTTTGACTTAAATATCCCTTTCCATGAACGATTTGTACACAACGAAAAGCTGCTTTTCGACTTCTTAGCAAAAACTCTACAACTGTTGAACGGGCTTGTTCCACTGACATGCCATGTAAATCTAAACAGGCGGATCGCATTATCTCACCACGAGTTAACTTTTTTATTACTTTGGGATGTGGACCTTGCCGACTAAAAAATAATCTATCTTCAGCGTTTAGCGTTTGTTCTTTAGGGTCAGAAAGCAACAAAGAAGAAACAGATAATTTACTATGAACATCGTTTGTTGATTTAACCAGTTGATTTAAGGGAAAAGATTTTTTTAAAACAGGTTTTTTTTTTGTTTGCTTAACATCCTGCATTGCCTTACGAAAAAAAATAAGATCCTCATCTTCAGGCAGAAAATACTTAGACATCTGACATATAAAAAATAGGTAAATAATATATGACTTTTAACATTGCTTTACTGTACAAGAATAAACTACTATATCCATAGTACTTGAATTTGCGAATTCTAAAGTTTAAGTACCGGTTTTGCGCGATAGTACATTTCAAGAAAGCTTCGTACATGAATGTTTGAGTAATAGAGTAGTAATGTTTAAAACTTGGTAACTGAACAAAGATGTCTTTTCTATTTTCACGCTTATTACTTTCAATTATTTTGTTATTTTCCAGTAGTATTTATCTGAGTGGCTGCAGTCAAAACTCCGCGAACGCACCTTCGCCCGTTCCAGCCGATATGCTTTCAAGAAACCTACGAAATAATTTTCCCTTAGCGAACCCGAAAATAATCGCTTTATTAGTTCCTCTACAAGGACAACTCGGACCAATTGGCCAAGCTATTAAACAAGGTTTTTTAACCGCTGCACAAGAAAATGGTAGTAATGCACAAATTATCATAATTGATACAACAAAAGAACCAACCATTCAAGCAGCCTATAACAAGGCTTTAGCACAAAAAGCACAGTTTGTCGTAGGTCCACTGCTTAAGCCACAAGTCCAAGTACTTGCCGGATTGGAATTAAGCACCCCGGTGTTAGCCTTAAACTACTTAAATTCAGATATTAGTACACCCGCTGAATTATACCAATTTGGTTTATCTCCTTTAGATGAAGCTCAAGAGCTTACTACCAAAGCGTGGCAAAGTGGTCGCCGTTCTGCTCTCATTATGACCAGCAGTTGGGGATCACAAATAGCGCAGACTTTCGCTGATGAATGGAAAAATTTGGGTGGGCACGTAGTCGAACGATTAACTTTATCTCAAAACTCTTCTGCCTTAACGGGGCAGATCCGTCGCTTTCTACAATTTAAACCTCCGCATGAAATACGAACTGATTTCGATGTAATTTTCTTAGCCAGTGACCCCAAAACAGCTCGTCAAGTTAAACCTTTGTTAAAATTTTATTTTGCGGGCGATATTCCTGTCTACGCTACCGCTTCAATTTATAGTGGAAGACCTAATTCCCGTTTAGACAATGATCTTAATGGCATTATTTTTTGTAGCACACCTTGGTCATTAGGAAGAGGCGCAGGCGCACCTAATCGTTTACTTTATGAAAAACTTCAGGCAGCTAATTCCCTCGAATTTTTTAGACATTATCGTAGCTATTATGCGCTTGGTGTTGATGCACTGCATATTGCTCAACAATTATCCTCATTAGCAAATTCGCAAATTCTAGCAGGAGCAACAGGTCAACTTAGCCTAAAGCAACATCGTATTGTGCGCCAGATGCCATGTGCACAATTCCGCAGAGGGCATATAACCTTAATAAATTGATGATATCTGCCATTACATCTAAAAAAATAGGAGCACAAGCAGAAAATTTTGCATGTCACTATCTCAAAACTCAAGGACTCTCTCTGATAATACGCAACTATATATGTCGATTTGGCGAAATCGACTTAATTATGCAAGATAAAAATACTCTCATTTTCATTGAAGTTCGCTATCGAAGCGATGCTAGTTTTGGCCATAGCTTAGAAACCGTTCACAAAACAAAGCAAAAAAAACTAATTAAAACAGCTGATTATTATTTACAAGCACATCCATTATCATCATCAGCGAATGATGCTTATCGCTTTGATGTAGTAGCATTTTCTTCGCTGCCTAATCGAGCTAAACAAAGATGGTTTGCAAACAAGAGCACTTCCAAGTATTGCCACGCTAAAGTAGAATGGATAAAAAATGCATTTTCTAGGTAATTTATGGATCCCTCTGCATATCTAACACGCATTCAAAATCATTTTAAAGAAAGTATTGAAACTAAAAAAAAGGCCGAATCTGAATTACTTGAAGTAATTCTTGAAGCAAGCCAGCTATTGGTTAAATGCCTGTTGGACGGCAAAAAAATACTTGTCTGCGGCAATGGCGGTTCTGCAGCTGATGCGCAGCATTTCGCTTCAGAACTCATCAATCGCTTTGATATGGAACGCCCTAGCTTACCTGCAATTGCACTTACAACAGACACATCAACTATTACTTCAATTGCCAATGATTATAGCTACGATAAAATCTTTGCTAAACAAATCTGCGCGCTTGGTCAAGTGGGAGATATTTTATTTTTGATTTCAACGAGTGGTAATTCAAAAAATATCACTCTTGCCTGTGAGGTTGCACAAGAAAGAGGATTAAAAATAATTGCACTTACTGGTAAAGATGGTGGTACATTAGCAAAGCTGCTAAGGCCCATTACCGATGAAATTGAAATACGAGTAGCTAATTTATCTACCGCACGTATACAAGAAACACATCTATTAATTATCCACTGCCTGTGTGATCTTATCGATAGACAACTTTTTGATGATTATCCACAGCAATAAATATTTTTTTACTTCAGTTCTAGGGCGTATTGACGTGTGCTAGGATGAGAGAACAAGAGTTTTTTTGAGTATCTAACGGAGCATACATAACCTATGTGACTAAGGAAACACAGAAAACTACTCTTATAGCATCCTCGTGCAATTGGCAACGCGACCGCTACTAAAAAAAGGATGATCAAAAAATAATACTAACATTCACTACATCTTTATAAGCACCAATACTTACATTTTGCTTAGCAGGAATTTCACCATAAACTATTAAATACTGTGGTATACCCGTGCCATTTTCTAAAGCAGTATCTATCCCAACAGTATTCCCCCAATTGATTGTGTGTGTAGGATTTTGGGAGAGGGTATATTGAATAGTTTCCCTTCCAGGCCCCGACATAACACGAAGTCTTGTTGTTGCAGAATTACCCATGCCCTGATCAAGAGCAATGTTATAGGGTGTATTTAAAGTACAAAGTATTCTAAGCCAAGCGTTACTTTTAGTAGAAATCGAAGCATAAGGAGTATAAAGACCAAAAACCAAAGGAGTTGTAGTAATACTACAGCTGGGCATTACTCTAACTGAAACAAGCATATTTGTGCTCAATATAGCCGCAAAAGCTAGATTAATGAACCCCAAAAAAACTAAACAAACAAATAAAATACTACTTTTGTACAATAAAGAAAACATGATTAACCTCCTACTGGACAATGGATGGCCACTGCTAGAAATTAATCCTTCTCTTTATTGACTCAGCTTCCTAAATTAAGCCTATTATATAGACGCTTTAATATCCAATTTAGAATAAAATTTAACAAAAAAAATATAAAACTAATGCAATACCTTACAGTATTCTAAAAACGAAAAAGCACAAAGAACGATATATGAAACTTATGCTTCTTTCACCAGTGAAAAAAATACAATTTTTTTGAAGTTTCATGAAGTAACAATAATTGAAGTTACAAAATTGCCAATTTTAAACGCAAAAAAATGTATATTAATCAGTTATTGGCAAGGTTAGGAACAATTTTGAGGTTGCTTACTGGGATAATATGAAATCACTTCAACCTCTGTTAATTCCTGTTCTCTTCGTTTAATACAAAAAAAGCGGGAACAACAGTCAACAAGACGATTAGTTTTCTTTGTTATTTCAGATTTTAATGAAGTTGCTTCACTCGATTCTAAATTGTTTTGACCTATCTCTAAATCCACACTTTTTAAAGATTGAGAAGTCCCTCTTTTTTTTAACATAAATTTTCCTTTTTTATTTCTGAAATAGTATCCCTTTATTAATTAGGAACGGTTTGTCCTATATACACTAGGATGTGCCGTTATTTAACACGTTGATCTTAAAAAGTGTATATTTCATGCTGTTTTTTTTGAACCTACGCTTGCTAAATGAAAACACACCATAATTAACACTTAGTTTAAATATTACACTATCTGCGATTAACAACAAGCACTAAATTTTTTATTTTTTTATAATTTTAATATCTAAAAATAGTATAGATAACACTTTATTTAATTCAAACATTATGAATTATTTATAATGGTTATTTATAGTTTACTATTCATCTTTAGATTATAGAGATTTTACTAAGCAGAGATAAATGCTAAATTTTAGTACGATTTTTTCCTAAAAAAAGCTATCATTATTCTACTCATTGAAAAAAGTGTCGTTTTTTACTTCGCGATTTGATATCTTTATTTTCTAACAAATGCAAGTATCAGAGGTTAACTTTTTTAGCTAAAAAAATTAGGCTAGATAATTATGAGGAATGTCTATAAAAGAGCTTGTCCTTTTTTTTATATACTATTTTTTTATATTATGAATGCATATACTGAAGAAAAACCTAATGATTTTGTTTATTTAAAAAACTGGATTCCTAGCATACAAGAAGATGTACGTTACTATACAAATAATAATTTCATCGGTCGACCCATACAAGGTTATAAAAAACCAGTTTGTATGCTAACGAAAGCTGCTGCGCATACCTTGTTCAAAGTACAAA
>JAVHYG010000080.1 GCA_031119195.1 Rickettsiella sp.
TTACCATACATTGAAGAAAAATTGTATCTGCTTTAATATCGGGATTTAAAGCTTCCCAATTTTCACCAAAAAAATGTTCTCTGTAAGATGAATTGTTAGCTCGCTCAGAGGCATCTAATAAACTAGTATTATTTACGACCGCTTTAAAAAAATGTACCATTACTTTAGATCTCCATTGTTATTTTCAATTCCCTTCTTTCTATATATAACCTTTATGATTACGCTATTTCAATCGCAGGACTTAGACAAGGAAAGCCCAAGCATACCATTTAAGAAAAAAATTATTATTCTTCCCTTTGAAATTTTCATCACTGAAAAAAAGAACTTGGGGCTTGTTCATTCATACTTTTGAGTTTTATAGATTTAAAAACTTTAAAATAAATTTTAATATAATGATTAGTTTATTTTTAATTTTATATTTATACTAAAAATAAAACAAATTAATAAACTATATAAATAGCAAGAAAAATAGTAAAATTAGACGATTTAGAAAAAAAACTACAAATAGTTTTTTTAATTATTAACAAATAATTTATACTAAGCTTACATATTAAAAAAAATTATCACATAATCTATGAACGTTATATTTATCTTTTCTAAAAAGTAACGAGTTTAGACATTTTAATTGACTAGGGTAGAGCGACAAACGATGTGGAATTATAATCCCTACTAATATTAACCGTATTTTCTTTAAAAAATAGACTTAATTCTAATGGAAGGCTTCTTTCAGAAGAGACACTTAATGCTTGAGAAATGTTAGCTTTTTCTAATTTAAGTTTTATTTTTTTCATTTCATTTGTAACCTTATTATTTTGCATAGATAATTGCTTTGGGTTAAAGTGAGAAACTAATTTAAAATATCCTTTTTTATCTAATGAACGTTTAATACAACAATTTTTTTTCATACGCTCATCTAATATATCCTTAATAAATCTATCTTCTAAAGCAGTGGCACGATAAGCTTCGAGTTGGTTGGCAAGTAAACTGTTCTGTTTAGCAAAATCATCATTCATTGCCAATTCAGCAACGAGACGTTTTGGATACGCTAACTTAGCTTGATCGATAATTTTATCTGTTATTTGTACAACCCCCCCCCTATTTTCAAAACTTTTTATTTTAGGAACATCTGGTAATTCCGTAAATATTTGGACCATCAAATGAATAATTTGACGCGCTTTTTCTACTTCTACAAGCCCTTTAGACGAAAGATATAACGTTCCATCTTCAAAAATATAAATTTTTTTACTAAGAGTATTAATACAATGTACTTGCTTTGTCGCCGGCAATTCCAATCGAGCTGTTTCAATATCAGTTTCAAATTCCCATAGCGGAGAATGCATGTTGGATTTATACCATAATTTAAAAAGATCTCTAAAATAGCTACTAGCAACAAAAAGTTCGCTGAAAAATACCTTTAACTCTGAAAAAAAACTTTCATCTTTTGCTTTAAAACAGTTTGGAAGTATCTCTTCAAAATACTCTACATCATATTCTTTTGCTTTTACACGGAAGCGTTGCAAAATTTCGTAAGACTCTTCAACGGTATACCGCGAGCTTAAATCTTCTCCGAAAACTTTTTTATATTCAGATATAGGAATTTTATCATCAATTAAAGCATCCAAATATATATTCTCTTGAATTACTAAGGCACTCGCTTCTTCTCTTTGTTGCCGCCACTGATTATCGAAAGCAATAGTATCTTCATTAGTATCTGACAGTCGTCTATAGATAACTCTAGGTGAAAACAATTTACCTGCTTCACTTAAAATTTTATCCGTTAGATAAACGATAGGGCCTCGATTTCTTAGGCTAAGGAGTTTAATTGGATCTAATTTTCCCGTTAAAGCATGCAACATTTCATGAAGATAGATTTGTTCAAGTTGTGAGAATTCAAAACTATTTGTATTACTCATATAAGAAAGCTTAGTAATTTCTTCGTCAGAAGCAATATAGATTATTTTGCTTTTAAAGTCGGCACGAATTAACGCTGATTTCTTAACTAAAAATACCCAGCGATTTTCTGGCCCTAGTTCTCTAGCTGCATAATAAGAATTAAAAATACGCCTAAAAGTAGGACTATCTTCATAAAGTGACTTGTAAAACTGTGGTATATTAAACGCACTAACTTCTGTATCTTGCATAATAAAAAAGCATTGCTGAAAATGCACATCAAAATTATATTTTGCAAAGTCGCTAGCATGCTCTAATGAAGCAAGCGTCTCTTCTACAGTGATTCGTTTACGTAAGTCTTTTTGGCTCAAACTTAACTCGGACCTACCAAGGTCATTACCACCGCCTCCCTTTAATCCTAAACCTTGATAATAATAACCGGATGTCTCATCCTTAAAAATAAGATGTTTTGAAAAATCTATATCTCCAGTTTCCCAATTAATTTCTCTAAAGGACATTCCTTGGGATTTGACAGGAACTACACGATTTTTATTGGCCACATAAACAAGTGGATATTCTTGCCAAGTTAATCCTTGAACACCATTTCGCACTTGTTCAGTAATAAACTGATATCGCGGTGGAATACTTTCGTAATTATTAATCAAAAAAGGGTCGTTGTGTAAACTAATGTGATCATCTATAGGAAAATCAGTGGAATATAGATCAAATTTTTCAAAGGTAGAATGAATGGTTTCTAAGGTCATCCGCTCTCTAATTGATAGTCCAGACATTAGAGCGTTATTTTTTAGATTGAGTGGTTTTTTTTCAGCACCCGATAATAAATCAAACGCATCTAATGATAAGAAAAAAACACCACAAATAACTTCAGTAGGACTTTTATCACGTATTCCCTCTTCAATTGTATAAAGTGATCCAATAATAGGAATTGTACCTATCCATGCCTTTAAACCACGCACCCAAGCCCTATGCAATTCAGTTTCCGTTAGATAATTTAAAGCAATACGTTTTACCTCTTGTTCAACTGCAAATTGTGTAATTTCCTTATGTTGTCGTTCTAAATTGTGAACCGCTTGATTCTGTACCCATGGATCTTGATAAAGCTCACTATTAAAAGCATCTTCTGCTTCTTCAAGCTCTATTCTGGGAAATATTTTTTTTCTTTTATAATAAATGGATCTACCTACAATTCCATCCCATGCAGCAACTCGCATAAATTGTTCTAAAGGTGTGCCAAAATAAGTATATGAAAGATTCATATTGTCAGCTTCTATGACGTAATAACGTTTTGTATTAATTTCATCTATTGACATACCCATGTCTTTAAGAACCTTGATAGCAACTCGCTCGCGATCAAAATATGGTGGACTCGATATTACATTTTTTATTTTCGTCTCTAAATATTCAAAAAGTTTTTTTAGTTTTTTTTTCCAATCATGCGTAACGAAAATTACATTATTGGACTCTGACAAATGTAACGCCATCAGTAAACGTGGTTGAATTGGATAATTTTTATTCGCTTCCCATTGCGCTTCAATTTGCCGAAATAAATCAAGATATTGACCTTCACTTACATATACAGGTGGTTCTGCTGCAAATCGATGCCTATAAATACGTATTAAACAAGAATGTAATGAATGTAGCAAAGACCCTATTGCATAATGCGTACTTTCACCTATGCGATAGAATTTTTCTTCTAGTAAAAATTGACGCTCTAAAAAACTCAATTTTTTGTATTCAGGAAATATTTCAAGTTCGGTACGATTTATTAGATCTAAAAAATATTTCCCTTGTGCATTTTTAAAAGTTAGCCCATCAAAAAATATGGTCTGACTATCATTAGCGACGATTTCTGCAGAAAATAATTGGTCGATAAGTTTTTCTTCATAAACTATTTTTGGAAGTTCTTGAAAATAAGCTTCTTCCAGGTTAAAAAAAGAAAATACTTTTTGTTGAAAAAGTTCTTTATTTTTAATAAGTGCCCAAAGTAAAGCTGCTTCACGTAAAAAACGAAAATTAGGAAATTTCTCTCTTTCAAACACCACTTGAAAAAAATCATAAGGAAAACTTTTCCTGTAATGCGCCATAACTGCCTTTAAAACCTGCAAAGGATTCTTTAATTTATCTCTAACATGATCCCAATCAACCCAACTAGTTAAACACGCTTGAAGTTGATAAAAACAAGCTTCTTCAATAAATGAAGCAACTATTTTTTCTTTTAAAAAAAAACGCATACCTAGCACTTTTATTTCATCATAACTCTGAAAAGGATAAGCAATAAGCTTCTTATTGACCTCTAATGTAACAAAAATCTGGCGTTGTTGGCTTGCAAATAATTTACTGAAAGCTAATTTCATCGCTTCATTAGAAGTCATATCTAAAAATTTTAGTAAGCGTTTTTTATTATTCCTTAGTTTAATATAAGATTGTTGTGCAGTTAAATTGTACCTCTCCATAAAGAGATCGGTCATTATAATATCTAGTTTTATAGCTACCGTAAAATTAAACCAATCTTCATGTAAAAAAAAATCTACTGTAGGGTTTTTAATAGATTTTTCCAAAAAACTAGTGTTGAAAACGTTATTAGTGTGGGTAGCTTTGCGCTGAAAAGAATTGTTAAGCAGCATATCCTTTGCCCTTTTAAATTTAGAAATTAAGTTTATTATGGATTGATAACTTTTACATTTCTTATTTTAAGTATACTGAAGTTAAATATCAAAAACAAATATTTTTATTTTTTTCAAAAAAATAAAAAAGTGAAGAAAATAGTAGATATTAAAAATGTTTAAACCCTTGTTTTTCTAATATAAATTGAGTTTTATCATAGTTTTCTAAAATGAGTTTATTTCCTAATGTAATACATCCCACAGGTGTGTAATGACAATCTAATTTTTTTAGCACATCTTGTAACTTATGTTCACGAAATTTTGGTACAGTGAAACACAATTCATAATCATCACCTGCATTTAAAGCAAGTGAATAGGCTTCTTTAGTAGGTAATTTTTTCAAACTATCAGAAAGTGGAATTTTAGAAACATCGATTTTTGCGCTCATTTGACTAGCAGCTAGAATATGACCTAAATCTGCCACAAATCCATCAGAAATATCGATTGCACTTGTAGCAATATCTCGTAGTGCCAATCCAACAGAAACATGTGGTTCAGGACGATTAAAACGCGTCATAAACTGTTTAATTTCATTTTTTGTAAATGAAAAAGGTATTTTTTTTTGTAAATAGTTTAAAGCTAAACCAGCATCACCCAATGTACCTGTCACAATTATCTGATCACCTACTTGAGCACCGCAACGACGTAAAGCTTTTCCAACAGGAACAAATCCTAAGGCTTGCACAGTAATACTTAAAGGGCCTTTTGTTAAATCACCACCAACAAGCTGACAATTGAAACGATGTATCAAAGAAAAAAAATCTTTGGTAAAGGCTTCTAACCAATTTTTATCTGCAGTTGGCAAGGTTAAAGCGAGTAAGATCCAGGCGGGCTTCGCACCCATCGCTGCTAGATCACTTAAATTAACTGCTAGCGCTTTATATCCAATATCACCAGGTGATGTATTTTCAGGAAAATGCTTGTTCGCAACGAGGGTATCCGTTGTAACAACTAATTGTTGGCCGGTTGGAACTTGTAACAAAGCTGCGTCGTCGCCTATTCCTTGCATAACATCCGGACGATTAATTTTTTCTTGATTAAAAAAAAGTTGAATTAAATCAAATTCATTCATTGCCATCGTCAATAGTTCTCTTCCAATTAATAGGTAAAATTAAAAATTTAATAGCTAGATTAATGATAGAAAATTAAAAAAAAGCGTAAGTTGCTGTAGCTGATTGCTTAAAAACCTTCATATTTAGCAATCAAAATATAATAACTGTAAGCAATTTTACAATAGTCAATTAAACTCTAAAGGACGTAGTTTTTTGGCTAATTGATGTAAAATTCCATTAATGTACTTATGACCATCTGTAGCACCAAAACATTTGGCAAGGTCTATCGCTTCGTTTAACACAACTTTATAGGGCAATTCAGATTTTTTGCTAAGTTCGAAAGCAGCTAACCTTAAGATTGCCAATTCAACGAAATCCAATTCTTTCAATGGTCTATCTAAAAAAAGCATTAATTCTTTATCCAAACTTACATGCTGTTCTCTTACACCGTGCACCAATATTTTAAAATAATCAGTATCAACACTTACCATCTCTTCCTGCGATAGAAACTGTTTTTCAATTTCTAAGAAAGAATGTTGCGTTAGTTGCCACTGGTAAATGGCCTGCATAGCAAATCGGCGCGCGCGTTGTTTGGCTTTGAATTTATTGTTTTTCGATTTCGACATCATTAGATTGCTTTTTGTTTGCTGAAAGATCTTTTTTCAATTGCTCAATAGTTTGGTTAAATGCTTGTATATCCTGAAAACTGCGATAAACAGAAGCAAATCGCACATACGCAACGGGATCTAAATCACACAGTTCTTCCATAACCCATTCACCTAATTGCCGCGATGATATCTCCCGCTCACCCGATGATCGTAATTTCTTAACTAAACGGAGAATAATAGCCTCGACTTGTTCACTACTAATTGGCCTTTTTTCCAATGCCTTAAGCATGCCTGCACGTAACTTTCCTTGATCAAACGTGCTACGCGTGTTATCCCGTTTTATAACACGCGGTAGACCTAATTCGGCTGATTCAAAGCTACTAAAGCGTTCATTGCAACGTAGACACTCACGTCGCCGTCGCACTTGCTGACCTTCACCAATTAAGCGTGAATCAATCACTTTAGTATCTGCTTCATTACAAAATGGACAATACATAATCCCCCACCTTAAAAGCCTCTCGTACCCACACATCAATAAGCCTTTGCTTAGATAAAAACTGTTCCACTTTTCGATAGTAAAGAGTTATCCTGCGAAGTACAAATCTATAATACCGCTTTAGGCTAATACCCCACCCAGCTATTGTTAAAGCAAATAAACTTATATGCAACAAAATATGGAAATTCAATGTCTAAGAGTATACTGGAAATTGATTACATAATGCCATAGCTTTTATTTTAATCTTATTAAGGACATCTGACGCTTTCAACTCAGCGATTAATTGTTTTTTTGCTTCTTTTTCCAGGTCGGCAGAACCTTTTAAACAATTTAAAACCTCACAAATCCAGGTTGCCACTTGGCTAACTTCTTTTTCTTTTAATCCTCGGGTCGTTAAAGCGGGAGTACCAATTCGTATGCCACTGGTTACAAAGGGAGAACGTACATCATTAGGAACTGCATTTTTATTCAAAGTAATGTGAGCTTTTTCTAATATATCTTCTGCATCCTTCCCAGTAATATTCTTATCGCTTAAATCAACTAGAAACAAATGGTTATCTGTTCCGCCGGTAACAATTTTGTAAGTTTGTGCATGCA
>JAVHYG010000081.1 GCA_031119195.1 Rickettsiella sp.
GGCAAACCTAACCATAGCAAATCTTCTTCTACTTGTTTAGATAACGCTGACATTGAACGGCTTGCATCACTATCTTCTATTCTTAACAAGAAATGTCCTGATGCAGATTTGGCATATAAAAAACTAAATAAAGCGGTTCGGGCATTACCTAAATGGATATAACCAGTGGGGCTTGGGGCAAAACGGGTTTTCATAATCATTTCTTATACAAAAAATAGTCATTGTCTTTAAAAAATCGTTACTCATTTATCACAGAGAAAATGACGCCTAACGAGTTCAATCCAATTATGCAAAAGATAGAATACGATGCAAAGCTTTTTCGATTACAAAGTCAATACTAAATTGAAACAATGAACAATACCGTCTCCACCGGAATGCATTAGATCTCTTGCATAAGCAAATAATAGGCTTGAGTTCAAGCCAAACGATAAGTGAGGACCGTAGAGTATCGTTTAACGATGAAATCAAATCTATTACGCAGGTTATGCAAGAGATTTATTATCGCACGGTATTAACCTGCTTGGATATGAAAATTACGCTATTATTAGAGTCTATGTCGACTTTATTTATATCAGACCTACATCTCAGTGCTAATCAACCGCCTTTGACACATTTGTTCCTCAATTTTTTACAAACCCACGCAACAAAAGCCGAAGCACTCTACATCTTAGGTGATCTATTCGAAAGCTGGATTGGTGATGATAATGAAACGCTTTTCCATCAGCAGATCACCTCGGCTTTGGCTGAACTAAGCGCAAGCGGCGTACATACCTATTTTATGCCAGGTAATCGTGATTTTTTGATCGGCCAGCGTTTCATAAAAAAAACAAGATTTAAACTGTTAAAGGATCCTAGTTTTATCGTCCTTTACGGCATCCCGACATTACTCACGCATGGCGATAGTTGGTGTACACTGGATAAACGTTACGTCTATTTTCGACGTTTAACACGTACTCATTTTTTACAATCATTTTTTTTAAAATTACCATTATTTTTACGCGAAAAAATTGCAGCTTATTTACGTGGAAACAACCACGTCGGAATGACAAACGATCCTAGATTTGACATTGTTATGAACGAATTACATCGATGCCTAAAAGATTATCCTGCGCAATTAATTATACATGGCCATACCCATCAACCTTGTATTCAACTGTTTCAAACTCATAGCCAATCAACAGAATCAATCGAGCACGTCACGTTTCATACACGCATTGTATTAAGTGATTGGACTCCTAGCAAGGGAAATGTATTAGTGGTAACACCCGAGAGAAAATTTAAACTAATTTACTTCTCGTAACGAATCCTCAGCATTTAACTCTAAATGCGCATTGACAGAATCAGGTAATAAGCTCTTTACCCAATTTTCTATCGGTTCAAAACGCGGGATTAATACCGATTCATGCCAAGAATCTTGTTTTGCAAACGGTGTAAGGGCTGTCAACATCATTAATAAAACAACGACTAAGACACCTCGCGCTACACCAAAAATAATACCTAATATTCTATCCGTTCCACTTAAACCCGTATTGGATACTAACTGGCTAATCAGATAATTAATCAACATACCTAATATTAACGTTGCTAAGAACAAACCAACAAAGCTAATTACGATTCGCAAGGTATCTGAATGAATAACGTTAACAAGTAGCCCGGCAATATATTGGTAAAAAATAAAACTGACAAGAATAGCCGCTACCCATATCACCAATGAAATAACTTCGCGAACAAAGCCACGCATAACGCTAATAAGAACTGAAAGGGCAATGATAGCGATGATGCTATAGTCGATCCAATTAAACGTAGACATAAAAGGTTCACTCGTGCTAAACGATTAGTAAAAAGTATAGCCTATTTTTTTGCACATAGGATAGCGCTAACGGGAAATATCAAAAACTTAAGTTATAACTTCATAAGCTATTTATAAACTAGTACTCAATAAAAAATACTTCTGAGTAAAACGAAAATATACTATTTCTGTAAACTTAAACAAAAATTTTTAATAGTGTTAAATACTAAAGCTTTTTTGACATAACTCATTCAAGGTAAAAACAGCATGTAAGCGATAACCGTGTTCTTCTAATATTTCTCGACCACCTTGCTCTCTGTCAACTAATACAACGACATCGGTGACTTGCAGTCCGTTTTCTTTTAAAATGTCTATTGTTTTTAATATGCTCCCGCCGGTCGTAACCACATCTTCTATGATTAAACAATTTTGGCCCTTTTCAAAAACTCCTTCCAGTTGTTTTTTCGTTCCATAATCCTTAACCTCTTTGCGGCAAATGACCATCGGTATATTTTGATCTAAGGAAATACAGCTTGCAATAGGTAAAGCAGTATAAGGGACGCCACATAATAAAGTAGGTTTTAAATCTTTAATATATTCCCATAATACCGTAGCAACGGTACGCAAAATTTTGGGATACGCAATAATAGAACGTAAATCGATGTAAATAGGAGAAAGCACACCACTCCGTAGTGTAAACTCGCCAAATTTAATGACATTAATTTCTGTTAAGGATTTAATCAATGCTTGTTTTTCTATCACGTCTACTCGCTTTATTCTTTAATAAAAATAAGATTTGCATGAGTGCGTGGCAACGACTGAAGAAAATCGGAGTTTACCATAGACAAATAAAACGAAGCATATTGAACACATTACACAGTTTCATTCAGAATTTCTTCTTCGATACGTTCTAAACTCACTAAGATTTCACCTTGATTGAGCCGGATTAAACGAACCCCTTGCGAATGCCGTCCAGCACTACGAATTTCTTCTACGCGGGTACGCACTAAGGTTGCTTTATTCGTTATTAACATCACTTCATCCTGTGGAAATACTTGCACCGCAGCAACAACGGAACCATTGCGTTCTGTTGTTTTAAGCGCTACGACCCCACTACCGCCACGACCTGTCAAACGATGTTCACCTATGGGCGTACGCTTTCCATAACCGTTACTCGTTGCTGTTAATATCTGCCCGTCGGGTTTCGCTATAATTAAGGAAATGACGTGTTGACCTGTTTGTAATTTAACCCCTCTTACACCGCAAGCAGTGCGCCCCATGGAACGCACTTTACTTTCGTTAAAACGAATGACTTTCCCCGCATCTGTAAATAACAGGACATCTTGCTGGCCATCCGTTAAGGCAACGCCCACTAAACGATCGCCATCTCGTAAATCAATTGCAATAATACCGTCATTTCGTGGTCGAGAAAAATCAATTAAACTCGTTTTCTTGACCGTCCCATTGGCAGTCGCCATAAAAATAGCATGGTCCGCACTATAATGACTGACAGGCAAAACCGCATGAATGCGTTCATTTTCACTCAGCGTTAATAAATTAACAATAGGCCGTCCCTTAGCGGTTCGACTTCCTTCAGGTAATTTATATACCTTTAACCAATAAACTTTACCAAAACTTGAAAAACACAATAAAGTAGCATGGGTATTAGCAATTAGTAGATGTTCAATAAAATCTTCTTCTTTGACATCGCCCGATGATTTTCCTCTTCCACCACGACGCTGTGCTTGGTAAGCATCCAGGGATTGACGTTTTACATAACCATCATGGGAAAGAGTAACGACGACATCTTCAGATGGAATCAGATCCTCATTGCTGATTTCTGCATCGACTGTCACAATTTCAGTACGTCGCTCATCGGAAAATTCCTCTCTGACAGACAGTAGTTCTTGTCGTATTTCTTGACTTAATCGCTCTGGACTATTGAGAATGTCTAATAAATCTATGATGATAGCTAATTGATCTCGATATTCTTTTAAAATCTTATCTTGCTCCAAACCCGTTAAGCGATGTAAGCGAAGTTCTAAAATAGCCTGTGCTTGTTCAGGCGATAAACGGTATAGCTTAGTTTTTTCTATAAGGCCATATAAACTCGGTGTTTTTTCAGTCAAAAATTTATTATCCACTAAAGGCACCTTACTCAACATATCGGCTACAATACCTAATTGCCAATCTTGTTTTAAAAGTTGCTCTTTTGCAGTAATTGGATCTTTTGCTGCTTTAATTAACGCAATCATGGCATCAATGTTTGCTAACGCGATGCCTAATCCCTCTAAAATATGTGCACGTTCACGAGCTTTCCTTAAATCATAAAGTGTCCGTCGTGTCACTACTTCACGACGATGCGCTAAAAATGCTTCTATCAGCTGTTTAAGATTGAATAAGGTGGGTCTTCCATCCACCAAAGCAACCATGTTGATACCAAACGTGACTTGCATCTGCGTTTGTGAAAAAAGATTGTTTAGAAGAACATCCGCATTTTCGCCACGGCGCATTTCGATAACAACACGCATACCCTCCTTATCTGATTCGTCGCGTAACGCAGTAATACCTTCGATTTGTTTTTCTTTCACCAATTCAGCAATTTTTTCTATAAGCTTTGCTTTATTAACCTGAAAAGGTAGCTCATTAATAATAATGCGCTGTTTATTTGTTCTTTCATCATGCTCAAATTGAGTCCTTGCTCTAACAAATACACGCCCTCTTCCACTACGATAGGCTTCCAAAATACCTTGTTTTCCATAAATTAAACCCGCTGTCGGAAAATCAGGACCTTTGATAGACGCCATTAAATGCTCAACCGTAAGTTCAGAATCATCAAGCAAAT
The DNA here is from genome assembly GCA_031119195.1 of Rickettsiella sp. GTDB lineage: Bacteria > Pseudomonadota > Gammaproteobacteria > Diplorickettsiales > Diplorickettsiaceae > JAVHYG01. The sequence goes on from JAVHYG010000081.1 coordinate 4,635, forward strand.
TAATACAGGCATCAATAACTTCACCCAAATTATGCGGGGGAATGTTTGTCGCCATCCCTACCGCTATTCCTGAAGAACCATTAACGAGTAAATTAGGAATACGGGTCGGCAATACAGTAGGAATTTGTTCTGTTTCGTCGTAATTAGGTGCGAAATCAACTGTTTCTTTCGCTAAATCAGCTAATAATACATGCGCTAACTTAGACATACGAATTTCGGTATAACGCATAGCTGCCGCGGAATCACCATCGACAGAACCAAAATTACCTTGACCATCGATCAATATAGAACGCATAGAAAAGGTCTGCGCCATACGTACAATGGCATCATAAATAGAACCCTCACCATGAGGATGATACTTACCGATCACATCCCCTACGATGCGCGCTGATTTTTTGTAAGGCTTATTCCAATCATTTCCTAACTCACTCATGGCATATAAAATGCGCCTATGCACAGGTTTGAGACCATCTCGCACATCAGGTAGAGCACGACCGACAATGACACTCATGGCATAAGCCAAATAAGAGTGCTTTAACTCTTTCTCAATTGTTACAGAAATAATTTCATTAGCCACTGACTCAGTCATAAAAACCTACTACACACAATATCAGCCAAATACTAGCACAAATGGGGGTTAATCACAGCTAAAAAACCAGATAGATAAATTGGAAAAGCAAATAGAGTAGGCAATTTTACCTACCTACTCTCTTTAACAACCTTCTGATGGGTTACCCCAGGTATATCACTAAAACTAATACGTTTATTTAGTCCCAGTGTCCGTAGAAGAATTTTTATCCGTCACAGGCGGGGTAAGTGTTGTAGTAGAATTATCAGGATTAGTCGTCGTTGTTGGCGGCGTTGTCGTATTTGTTCCTGCTGCAGGTTGAGTTGTATCAGTTGTTGCAGGAGCAGGTTGTGTAGGCTCTACAGTTGAAGGACCAACTGCTTGCTCTTGTTCCATCCCATTTGTCGTTGTTGGATTTGTGATTTGGTCTTGAACAGGCAATGCTGTATCCGTTTGATCGCCTTGCTTATCAGAAGACTGATGACCACAACCGGCTAAGGCCATTGTCAGCAGCATTGAAACCAAAAACTTCTTATACATAAGCAAAATTCCCCATCTAAGTAGTGCTTAATTAAGCGTTAAGAAAAAGTTTGTCAGCTATAGACGTACATTTATTCGTCTACTGACAAAACCTCGAAAACCTCATATAAAGGCAGTGTAAGCATAGCAAAACTTTTCAGTAAAACAAAATCTAGTGTTTAAGCCGCTTAAAGCCATATTTTCCACCCTCTTCGCCCATTGCTAAGCTACTAAATACTGTTATAATGCCACTAGATTTAGAATTTGTAAGTAAAAGAGTATATGCTTTTAGCTTACAGTTAAAAAGTGAGACGTAGGATAAAAATCAATGTCTTACAAAAAACTAACTAAAGCCAAAAACTTTAGTTTTTGTTGATTTAAGTTTAATTTGGGGATAAATTTTAGCCCCAAATAAAGAATTAATCCGGCTTCTAAGTTTGTAATCATTTTGAGTCACGATTCTCCGCTGCTGTTTTTTAGAACATGTTAATAGATACCATTCGCTTATTAACTAAGCTTCTCAGGTATCTATCTCTTTATTAGGTTATATTTGTTCAAACCAGCATTTGAGGATGTGCTTAAACAAACGAGTAATCCGTGTTGAAACCAGAATTTTTTAAAACCGATGCTACCGTCCTTTTAGAGACAAGATAGCTTATGCAACTACAAAAAATAACTTTGCCCTGTTTTGAGCTTATCAATTGAAAAAGTCATTATTTCAAACTGCAACCGTTTTATATTTAATTTGTTTTAATCCGGTATTTCTCATTTACAAAAAATACAAGCTTAGTTGAACCTTTCATCCCATTTAGGATTCAACGATGCATAGTGAAAAAAATCGAATATTAATTAACGCAACCCAACCAGGAGAAATCCGAGTTGCCTTATTAGAAGGTAATAAGCTTTCCGATTTAGATATTGAATATAGTGGCCATGAGCAAAAAAAATCAAATATCTATAAAGGAAAAATCAGTCGCATAGAGCCTAGTCTAGAGGCAGCTTTCATTGACTATGGCGTCGACCGCCATGGTTTTCTCCCTTTTAAAGAAATCGCTCCTTCCTACTATAACTTTAGAGAAAACGACGATATTAAAAACTTGTTAAAAGTGGGTCAGGAAATAATGATCCAAATCGAAAAAGAGGAACGCGGAAATAAAGGTGCAGCCTTAACAACCTATATCACTTTACCTGGAAGCTACTTAGTATTAATGCCAAATAAACCGGGCGCTGGGGGTATTTCTCGTCGTATCGAAGGTGAAGAACGACACGCAATGCAAGGTTTATTAAAACAAATGGCTATCTCAGAGGATATGGGACTTATTCTACGTACTGCAGGCGTAGGTCATGATCGCAAAGAACTACAAGGAGATTTAAATTTATTACTTAAACAATGGGATGCGATACAAGAGGCATTTGATACGCGCCCTGCTCCTTTCTTAATTTTCCAAGAAGGCGATCTGATTACTCGTTCCATACGTGATTATTTAAGACGTGATATTGATGAAATCATCATTGACGACAAAAAAATCTATGAAAAAATAAAACAATATATAG
>JAVHYG010000082.1 GCA_031119195.1 Rickettsiella sp.
GCCAAGCTTTCTAGTTTCAATAAGCCTCGACCTTTCACGTTCGGGGCTTCCCTTTTATAGCGAATTAAAGTTCAGTGATTTTGAAGTTATTTATTTTTTACTGAGGTAGTGTTAAAAAAATAAAGTGAAAAAATACGATTTTTTCACTTACGTTTTGGAGATTTTTAAGGGTGGGGGAATTGCGCGTTTAAACGTACGCAAGCTCTGCTTATCTTATGCTTTTTATGTGATTTCTATAACATATGTAATGTATTTAAAAAGTTCATAGCTTTTAAGAAATAGCAGGTATATTTAGTTTGATAGAAAGATTATTATATTTTAATACTTATTAAAATAGTGTTTAACAAACTGCTTAGCATGACTTTTTCTTCTTCAGTTTACTCCCTTTCGGATTTCTTTTACGACCTACCTCCTGAGTTAATTGCTGCTTATCCTACTGCGCAACGCACAGATAGTCGTTTACTATGTTTAAATAAAAAAAATGGCGTTGTTAAACACAGAAACTTTAAGGATATTTTGGACTGTATAAATTCGGGTGATCTTTTGATTTTGAATGATACCAAAGTGATTCCTGCTCGTTTGTTTGCGTTTAAGCTAACTGGTGGTAAGGTCGAAATTTTAGTTGAACGTATTTTAGAAGGACGCCGTATTTTAGCCCACTTAAAATCAAGTAAACCGTTAAAAGCGGGTGTTCGGTTAAAACTGGAAAATGGGATCAGGCTTGAAATTTTAGGACGACTAGATAATTTATTTGAACTCTATTTTATCGATAAAATTTCTTCAATATTGAAGTTGCTTAATACGATTGGGCATATGCCACTTCCGCCTTATATACAACGATCCGACGAAATTTTTGATCTAGAGCGTTATCAAACTGTTTTTGCACAATCTCTCGGTGCTATTGCTGCACCCACTGCAGGTTTGCATTTTGACAAACGATTATTAGAACAATTAAGAGAAAAAGCTGTTGATATAGCTTTTATTACATTGCATGTAGGTTCAGGAACTTTTCAGCCCATTCGAACTGAACGCATTGAAGAACATTATATGCATGCTGAATACGTTTCAGTTTCTGCTTCTGTTTGTGAAAAAATAGAGGAAACTAAAAAAAATAAAAAACGCGTTATTGCTGTTGGAACTACAACTGTAAGAAGTTTAGAAACAGCAGCAAGCAATGGAGTAATTAAGCCATTTGAAGGTGAAACACGGCTTTTTATTTATCCTGGTTTTCAATTCAATTGTGTGGATGCCCTGCTAAGCAATTTTCATTTGCCGAAATCAACTTTACTTATGCTTGTCTGTGCTTTTGCAGGTTACAAATATACAATGGAAGCGTATCGCCAAGCGATCGCTCACCGTTATCGCTTTTTTAGCTACGGCGATGCACTGTGGGTAGATTCCAACTAGTTACTGAGGTGTTAAGAATAAATAGGCCTGTTTACTGATAGTTTTTTTAAATAAAACGAGAAAAACAAGCGCTAATTATCAATATTATTTATTCTGTAAAGAAAATTCTGCATTATATGGAGTTTCATAAGTAGAGATAGTTTAGTTAGTTATAATAAGCCGTTGCTAAATATAAAAAGGAATACATTTCTATGGCAAATAATATGCAATATGCTAAATCTAAACCTTCAGAGAAATCGTTCATTCATTTTTCTAGTGAAGTAGAGTTTAAAGCTTTTATAGAAAGTCTATCTGCTAAAACTAGAAAGGGGTATGTGAACAGATGTAAAGTAGAGTTTGCTCAGCAAAAAACAAGGTTAGAAAAAAATAATGTGGAGTTAACAAGAAAAATAGCTAACTTAAACAACGAGGAAAAGTATGAACGGAAATATCAGACTCTATACAAAGAAATAGGCGCGCTTCATGAGCTGTATTTGCAAGCAAAACACAATGGCAATGTTAATGATATGCCACAAGTTGATATTCAAACAGAAAACAATTCTTCGGTAATTGATGAAGATGAAACGCTTCTCGCTAAGCATTTACTGGCTTGCTATGAGAGCGTTAGATTTTTATGTAACGATATAGAAATAACTAAATATGAACCTAATTTTTCTGACAGCATGCTACAAAGGGCACAAGCAGATGATATTTCAGTGATGCTGCAGATTTATGTGGATTGGACATCACTTAAAGCTAAAAATAAATCTCTGGAATCAGAGTGGAAGACTTTGTCTGAAGGGAAAAAAACCAATGATTTTCAGCAAAAATTTATGACTTTATTTTCATTAATTGAAACGATTTATACTACTTTTAACAATAAAAGTGCTGGGTCTAGTGACAATGAAGAGAATGAAAAAGGAGGGCCTTCTGTCCAACCCTTATCAATTGATAAGTTTACTTCAAGGGAGATGCTTAAAAAGGATCTTGAAAGTAGAGGATTAGAGGCATTTACACAGGTAAGTACCTATATTCAAGATTTTAAAACAAAAAATTTAAACTTAAACTCCGAGATCGAGTTGCTTGAAAGTAAGATAGCTAAAATAGAAAAAGCGCAGTACCAAACAGACTATAATAAGCTTTGTGAAGAGATAAAGTCTCTGTATCAGGCTACTAAAAAAATAGAAGGAATAGTAGAAATCAAGCCTGAGAAAGAGCATGAGCTTTTAGCCAAAAAATTATTAATATTTTATACTACCTTGAAAGCTGCTTGGGCTACATTAAATACTACTTCCGATCAATCAAAAAATTTTACTATCGCAATGACAGAAAGTGAAGGAGTAAATCCCTTAGAGGATCTCTGGGTTCTTTTTGATGAATGTGAAGCTTTAAAACTGAAAAAGAAAAACTATGAAGATGTAATCGCTCAGCAAGTGTTTAAAGATAAAGAAGACGAGCAAGAAAAATTTTTGAAACAATACAATGTGCTCTTTGGTAAAATTAAAGAAATATGCTATGCGACTGCGCTAGATGAGCCAGAAGTTGAAATTACTTAATAATATTAAAGAAATGGTTATGTTTTTGTAATTTATCAAGTTGATATACCATCGACTTCGACGTTTAACGTATGCAATAGTCTTTTTTCAATTAGAGGGGAATGTTTTTCATCCTGAGAAAAGCATTTCTCTTTGCTTTGAACTCAATTTATAAAAGTAGCTTTATTAACTTGCCCCTTTTTAAAACGATAAAAAATTAGTATAAAATTTGCGAATAATCAGGGAACCAGGTAAATTGCATGGCTTATGTCATGAACCGGTTTTAATCGAGGAGATAATCATGAGCTTTTTTATAACCGATGCCTTAGCTGAAACAGCAACCACTTCCGCTGGGCCGCAAGGGGGCGGATATTCACAAATTCTTATTTTATTAGGTTTTGTTATTATCTTTTATTTGTTACTTTGGCGCCCACAAGCCAAGAGGGCTAAAGAACACCGTCAATTAATGGCAAGTTTGGCGATTGGTGATGAAGTGACTACTACAGGTGGAATGGTAGGCAAGATTACGGCGCTTAGAGATGAGTTTGTGACTTTGAAGATTGCTGAAAACGTTGAAATTAAAATGCAAAAAGTTGCGATTGCTAGTGTGTTACCAAAAGGTACACTTTAAACGCCTAATTTGACCAACTATGCTGAATAAATATCCACTTTGGAAAAATATTTTATTGATTTTGCTCGTTATATTAGGTTTTATTTACGCCATTCCTAATCTTTTTTCTGAGCAACCTGCCGTTCAAATTTCCCCTGTTGCTGGCGGTAATCCCGATATGGCACTTTTGAATTCTAAAGTGCAAAAGCTTATTAACGCAGGGAGACTACATCCCACTAGTCAAGAGCATGAAAAACAAACACTTTTCCTACTTTTTAAAAACACAGATATACAGCTTAAGGCCAAGGATATTTTGTCTGCGGCCCTAGGCGATGATTATACAGTGGCGGTCAATTTGCTTTCATCTACACCTGAATGGATGCAAGTGATTGGTGCACTTCCAATGAAGTTAGGTCTCGATCTGCGCGGAGGTGTACATTTTGCTTTAGAAGTGGATATCAATAGCGTCATTACTCAGCGAATGCGGGGTCTAATGAAGAATGTTAATGAAAATCTACAACAAGCAAATATTCGTTACACTGAATTAATACCTGAAGAGAAGCAGTTACATATTTTATTTCGTGATGCAGTGAATTTGAATAAAGCTAAACGTTTGTTAGAACGCCAGTTTCCTGATTTTCTAATGACCTTAAAAATCACACAGCAACGATATCAGCTTTCTTTACAATGGACAGAGCAAGGGCTGAATAATTTACGACAATCAGCGATTGATCAAACGATTAATACGTTGCGGAATCGTATCAACGAATTGGGTGTAGCTGAGCCAATTGTTCAACAACAAGGTAGAAATAGAATTTTAGTTGATTTACCAGGTGTTCAAGATATTGCACGCGCGCAACAAATTTTAGGCGGAACGGCGACCATTGAGTTTCGTTTGGTTGATGTTATGCATGATCCACGTATTGCACAGTCTACAGGGATAATACCCAGCGGGTCGCAATTGTATAATTACCAAAATCAACCTGTTTTATTGGATAAACAAGTTATTTTAACGGGTAATTCAATTACTGATTCATCAACAAGTTTTGATGAAACCGGCCGTGCTGCGGTAAGTATTAGTCTGGGCGGTGGAGGAGAAAGCTATTTTCATCGTATTACTGGTGAAAACGTAGGTAAACCACTGGCAATTGTGTATGTGGAGACCAAAGCAACCATAAAAACTGTTAATGGGAAAGTGATACATATCCCTCATAAAGTAGAGAGAGTGATTAGCATTGCAACCATACAAACGGCATTACCACCTAATTTTCAGGTAACAGGATTAACCAATACTCAAGAAGCGTTGAATTTGTCCTTATTATTACGTGCAGGGGCATTACCTGCACCCATTTATGTTGTAGAACAACGTACCATTGGACCACAGTTAGGTGCGGAAAATATTCATAAAGGGTTTATTTCTATTGTTGTAGGTCTTATTTTAGCCGTTATTTTTATGGCTATCTATTATGGCATATTTGGTTTAATTGCAGACATTGCTTTAGCTTTGAATGTTGTATTACTTGTCGCGTTATTGTCTTTATTAGGAATGACTTTAACCTTGCCGGGTATGGCGGGAATTGTATTAACAGTAGGTATGGCAGTTGATGCCAATGTTTTAATATTTGAACGTATTCGTGAGGAGCTACGAAATGGGGCTTCTCCACAAGCAAGTATTCATGCTGGCTATGATCGGGCACTTGCAACTATCATTGATGCAAATGTTACTACCTTAATTGCAGCTTTAGTTTTATTTGGGATTGGTACAGGATCAATAAAGGGTTTTGCAATTACTCTAACCTTAGGTTTGCTAACCTCTATGTTAACGGGTGTTATGCTAACGCGAGCATTAGTTAATGCGTGGTTTGGTGGTCGTGCGATTAAACATTTACCTATTGGTATATAGGTTTTCGAGTGTATTTGATTAGACTACGCGAAAGAAAAGCTTACGTATGGTCGTTCAAGAGGAAACCGCGATTCTCCTCTTGAAAATGCCATCGCGAGAAGATGACGTTGAAATTGCAATTTGTAGTTTCAAATGTGGAGGCTTATAGTGGAATTTTTTAAAAGACAGACAAACATTAATTTTTTAGGGCTGCAGCGCTGGGCAATTGTTTTGTCTTTATTGCTCTTATTAGTTTCTGTCGGTTCGCTTTTTATCAATGGCTTGCATTGGGGTTTAGACTTTACTGGTGGTAGCCAATTACAAGTTTCATTTAATAAGCCTGTAGAACTCACTAAAGTACGTAAGGAATTGCAACAAGCTGGATTTAAAGATGCTTTAGTACAAAGTTATGGTACATCTCAAGATGTTTTAATAAGCCTTGCTGCTAAGCAAATAAGTCAGCATGATTTGGCTTCTCATATTATAAAAACTTTACCAGGTGCCCATCTAAAACAGCTTGAATTTGTTGGCCCACAAGTTGGACGCGAGTTAGCAACACAAGGAGCATTAGCGGTATTTGTTGCCTTGTTAGGCATTATGATCTATATCGCACTTCGTTTTGAATATCGATTTGCAATTGGTGCAGCAGTGGCTTTGATCCATGATCCCATTTTAATTTTAGGTATTTTTTCTTTATTTCATATCGAGTTTAACCTTACTGCACTAGCGGCGATATTAGCGGTAATTGGTTATTCTTTGAATGATACCATCGTTATTTTTGATAGAATTCGTGAGAATTTTCGTAAGCTACGTAAAAAGACTTCGGTTGAAGTGGTTAATCTTTCAATTAACCAAACTCTTTCAAGAACGATTATGACTTCTGCAACAACGCTCTTCGTCGTGCTTTCACTGTGTATTTTTGGCGGCCCTATGATTCATAGTTTTGCAATGGCTTTAGTCATAGGTATTGTTGTAGGAACTTATTCTTCGATTTATGTGGCTGGTGCATTGGCTGTTGCATTAGGTTTGGATAGAAGTAACTTGTTGCCATCTGTCAAGGAAGTTGATTCTAGGCCTTAAAATCTGTTTTCATGACCCTTTTAGTCAAAGTTAGCTATTTATTTTTTTTAATACTTTATGTTAGGTTATATCTACTTTGGATGATAAAAAATAAGGAAAATAGATATGGATACAGATGATCTCAATTGTGTAGATAAATCTAATTTTACAGATCTTTTACATTTATTTGAATTAGCTGATAAGGAATATACAGATGGAGTTCACGAGAAAATAGATGAAATTATTTCTACAGAAGTTATCAGCGCAAATAAAATTAGGGATAAGATAGAATTATTACCTGACAATGCCAATGCAAAGTTATTAAAATTAAATGTAAAGTTGCTATTTAAAAATGGATGTTTAACAAAGGATAACCTAAGGTTAATTGCTGGTGACAATGAAAAATATCGCCTTTCCTATTACTCAAATGGTATATTAAAAATATTAGATGATGTTAAACTCATTAATAAAGAAAATATGGAATGGATCTTAAAAGGGCCTTCCAATGTTTTGTTTTGGAATATTTCTTTATTGCATAAAAATAACGTATTAAATCAAGAAAGCTTACAGCGCTTAAAGAATCCTGATATTAGTAAAACACTTTCAAATTGCTTTACTCATTTGTATATGCCTCAGGCAATTGAAGAATCACAACCATCTCAATTCATTGCATCTTGCAGCGATACTTTTTTTGAATTAGAAATTAATCCTTTTGCGGCACGTTTACCTCCAGAAGCATCTGCTCTGGGCATGACTGATGCTAGCTGCTCGTTAGGGTCAGTTGATAG
>JAVHYG010000083.1:0-6034 GCA_031119195.1 Rickettsiella sp.
GGAAGAAGTGGTTGCTGCGAAAAAGAACCCAAGCGCCGTAGTAAAGATTGGTATGGTCGGTAAATATATGGGTTTAGCTGATTCCTACAAATCTTTAAGCGAAGCATTAATGCATGCAGGTATTATAACGCATACTGAAGTGAATATAGTTTATATCGATGCAGAAGCTTTAGAACAACAAGGAACTAAATTATTAGAACCTTTAGATGCGATTGTGGTTCCAGGTGGGTTTGGTAAACGCGGTATCGATGGAAAGATAATGGCGGCGCAGTATGCGCGTGAAAACAATGTACCTTATCTTGGTATTTGTCTAGGCATGCAAACAGCCCTTATAGAATTTGCGCGTCATGTGGGATTGGAAAATGCCCACAGCACCGAATTTGATCCAGAAACACCTTACCCCGTCGTTGCTTTAGTCACAGAATGGATTACACATGAAGGGTGGCGTGAAAAGCGTGATATAAATTCGGATTTGGGCGGAACGATGCGTTTAGGTGGACAGACATGTCGTCTTACCGAGGGAAGTAAAGCAAACATTTTATATGGTCAGGAGACTATTTTTGAACGTCATCGCCATCGTTATGAAATTAATAATCTACTATTACCAAAACTAGAAAAGCATGGATTAATTATTTCTGGTCGTTCGGAAGATGGAAATTTAGTTGAGATGATTGAATTAAAAAATCATCCTTGGTTTATTGGTTGTCAATTCCATCCGGAATTTACTTCAAATCCACGCAAAGGGCATCCTTTGTTTGTTAGTTTCGTTGAGGCAGCGCGTTTGCAGCATTCTAACAGTTTAATGTTAGCTAAAGTAACTTCGACTTAGTCTTGTTTAAGCTTTATATTTTATTGTATTTTAAAAATATACATTTGCAATGGCATGTTTTTTCTTGGTGGGGTGGATAGTTTAAATAAGCTCACGCTAGCAACCATGGTAGTGTAATGAAATAAGTTATTTTACTATATGCTAAAAAGATTTTTGCATTGCGGACTGTTTATGTAGATGGTTGTAATACCCTTTCGCGGTTTAAATTTATATCTTGTGTTTGAATGCTATATAAAAACTTATAAATATCATGGATGGGCAATGTAATGGATGGAATAAAAGAAGATGTATTTTCTAAGCATGACGTATTTCTAAATAATGGTTGTGTTGTTCCCACAGTATCTCTTGATTCAAGCCATCGTCTTGCTTTGATAGATATTTTAGATGGATTTAAACAATGGCGTATTTGGTTTTTACTTGCCTGGCAAGATATTAAACTTCGTTATCGTAGATCAACCTTAGGCCCTTTTTGGATCACCCTAAGTATGGCGGTAACCATCTATACTATGGGGTTGTTATACGGGCGATTGTTTAAAATGGATTTAGCCCAATACTATCCTTTTCTTGCTACGGGTATTTTGGTCTGGAGTCTTATTTCATCGCTATTAACGGAAGGAGCTAGTATTTTCGTTGATTCAGAACAATTTATTAAGCAGATGAAACAACCGTATTCGGTATTTGTTTTTAAGACCGTTACTAAATGCTTTATTATTTTTTTACATCATATTTTAGTGCTTTTACCCATTATTCTTTTTTTTAATGTCAAAATTAATCTTTATTCGCTGTTTGCTTTATTAAGCTTAATAATTATTTGGTTAAATGGAATTTCTTATGGGGTTATATTAGCTATTTTAGGTACGAGATTTCGGGATATAGTGCAATTGATTATTAGTCTTGTACAAGTCATATTTTTTTTAACTCCTATTATATGGTCCCCTAGTGTACTGCCTGATCGTTATCAATATATCGTTAACCTTAATCCTTTTGCACAATTCATGGAATTATTGAGAAATCCGTTATTAGGAACACTTCCTTCAAATTATACTATTTATTTCATTACCATCATGACATTACTGGGTTTTTTCGTTTCTTTTATGATATTTTCACGTTACCGCGTTAGAATTGCTTATTGGCTGTAAGGAACCATGATGGCCTCAATACATTTGGATTCAGTATCTGTTGATTTTCCTATCTATAATTTAAGTGCGCGTTCGTTAAGGAAACAGTTTTTGCGTCTTACGACAGGAGGTGCTTTAAATAGTAAAGAAAATATTGTTGTGGTAAAAGCTTTGGATAAGGTGACAATAAAAATAAATCATGGTGACCGTGTTGGACTGATTGGACATAATGGCGCAGGAAAAAGTACATTATTACGTGTTTTAGCTAAAATTTATGAGCCTATTCAAGGACGAATTTATAATGAAGGGAAAGTTTCTCCTTTGTTGAATGTAATGTTAGGTATTAACCACGAATCGACAGGCTATGAAAATATTATGGTAAGGGGATTATTGCTTGGTTTAACACGTAAGGAAATTAGAGCTAGATTATGTCAAATTGCTGAGTTTACAGAGTTGGGTGATTATCTATTTGCTCCAGTTCGAACCTATTCTTCTGGTATGCAATTACGTTTAGCCTTTGCAGTTGCTACTTGCATAAAACCCGATATTTTATTGATGGATGAAATGATTGAAGTAGGCGATAGTATTTTTATAAAAAAAGCACAAACACGTTTAGGAGAATTTATTGATAAATCAAGTATTTTAGTGTTGGCCTCACATTCCAGTGAAACTATTCGGAGATTTTGTAATAAAGTGATTTTATTAGAGAAAGGAACAGTTAAATATTTTGGATCACTAGCGGAAGGATTTGAAAGATATGAAATTTTAGAATCAAAATAACTTTATTAGAGTGGAGAATATAATGTCTAGAAATAGAAATATAGTTTTTAAGGTAGTATATACAATTACATAACATAGAGAAAAAATTTTTACATTTTAAAATACACACCACGAAAAAACACTTGAAATTTTAGTACAGTTTCAAGTTCAATAAGTATATATATATATACTTATTTATTTTATTTTTAAGAATAATTATTTTTATCAACTAATTGAAGATCATAGTATAAAAATTACGTTTAAATTAAAGGAGTTAATTTAAATGTTTCAGCAAAGTAAGTTAATTTATTACATAGAAATTTTTTGGCTGTCTTCACTTATAATTTTTGCTAGTTTAATTTATTTAAATCAGGAATATATTGGATTATTTTTTAATTCTGATCATTTGATGTTTCCTGCGGTATTTCAAGATTTATTTTTAAATCAAGGACATTTTAAAGATTGGAGTTTATCGCCGGCACCTCATTTCTTTCCCGATATACTTATTTTTTTACCTGCATTTTTTTTGACTAAAGATATCTTTTATCAGTTTCTAATAACCTTATGTTTGCAATTAGTATTTTTATATTTATCAGTAAAGTATTTTTATAGCCAATTTTTTCCAAAAAAAATAACCATTATCTTTGCTTTAGCTTCAGTAAGTATTTTTTATTTGTTGACTTTTAAAAAACCAGCTTCCCTTTTGCTTGCAGCCGGTCCATTAATTCCTGCTGGGCACATGGGCGAATTTATAGTAGGTATTTTTGTTGTTAGTATGCAGCTTAAAATTATTACTAATGACAATTTTAAGCTTAAGAATAATTTTCTTTTATTTGGTACAGCATTGATTTTTCTTTGTAGTCTATCAGATTGGCTATTTTTCATACAATTTGCATTAGCAATTCTTTTTACATATTTATTTTTGTATATAAATCGTATTATTAAATTTAAAATTGTGCGTCACTATGCAATTTTACCTTGTGTAGCTTCTATAACAGGCGTACTTTTAACAAAATATACCGTTCCGACAGATATTTTACTAAAATACTTATCGCATCCATCACTTAAAAAAATTTCATTAGTAACAATACATAATCAATTTTCGACACTTATTAATCTATTTAAATCAGATATGAATTGGTTTACAAGCGTTCAGTCTATTTTATTTTATAGTGGTGTTTTTGCACTATTTTGTATATGCAATAAAAGAAACAAGGAAAATAGTATATTAACTATGAAATTACTATTTTTAAGTAACTTTATACTTTTTAGTGTAGTTTTTACCATATTTTTTATTTTTTTATTAGCACAAGAAGCGTATGTTCAGGATAGATATATGTATACAATATTTTATTTTCCAATTCTTATTTTTTTTTATTTTTATGCGTTAATTATAAAAAAAAAATTGAATAACTTCTTAATTTTTTTAGCTATTCTAGTAATGTTATGTCTTATATTTAATATTTTATTTTCAGTTAACTCCCCAAGATTTAAAATTAAAACTAATTATTATCCTGAGTATATTTCATGTATTGATCGTGCTTTACATGGAAAAAAATATAGCGGGATTGCTTATTATTCAGATGCAAATGTTATTTCTATGCTGAGTAAAGAAAAATTACAAGTAGTGTCGGTTTTGTCGAACTTAGAAGAGTTTCCATATGCTATTAATCGAAAGAAATATAAAAAATCTTATACTTTTGCAGTTGTTGATGTTAATCCACCTGTTTTATCTTGGAAATTAGATCGAGAATTAATTGAACATATCAATGGTAAACCTGAAAAAAAATTAATTTGTGGAAATAAAGAAATATTAATTTATAAAGAAGACAAGTTAAAAATACGTGCTTAGAGAAAATAGTTTTTGGTTTTCAATTTGAAGACTAAAAAAAATTTAGTCGCTGATACTATTTACCACGTTTAACCACAATACCGATAGAAGTACAAATATAGTCTGCTAATTTCAACTTTATATGTTTGTCTTGTTTGTAAGGCGGAATATCGATATGTAAATCAAGGTCATGTTTATTGGGTGCAATGATTAAATCAGAAACATGATGTCCACGTTGGCGCAGAAGGCAAATTAGTTTTTCAATATCTTGTTTTCTATAAATAACAGTAATTCCTTGATCCAAAGTCTGTTCGTTAGAAGACAGATTAAATTCCGTAGTATGGCAAGCAACTCCACCGATACGTAATGTTTTTTCAACACTATTAATGACGAAATCAAATCCTGATTGTAATGAGCCTAAATGTTCAAAACAGCAAGATGACCAACAAAAGTCAAATTCCTTGAGGTTTGGATCTATATTATTCATGTCGCAGGTTTTATATGAAACACGTTCTATGAATTTTCTTTTAGATAAAATTTCAGGTTTATGTATTTTATCTAAAGAATCTGAAAATTGTTGATGTTGATTCCAGCCATTTCTATAGGCAATTTCAGATGGCGCATCTGTAGCTAAAATCTGGCAATTTAATGAGGCAAAGAATGATGACAACGGCTCCGATCCAACGCCAAAACCAAGTCCTTTAGCACCAGAGACCAAGATTTTATGCTGATAGAGATGATGTATAATGTAAACAAATTCCCACTGTTTCCTGTGAAATTTGAGTTTTTGAACAAGCTTTTTACATATTTTCTTGTAACAGGGATGAAAAAAATCCATTGCGTTACAAGTTGAGTAGGCCATGAAAGGGCTGGATTTGTTGACTTCCATCAAATTAAATTTCCTTTTTTATTTTTTAGATCATTGAGTACCAATTTTTCCATTAAGTTATAAAATAAAATTCCGTGTTCTGACATAGTATTTAAAGTGTTTTCTTCTAAAATAATTACATCAGCGGCGAGAATTGAATCTAAGACATGGTCAGAGTTAATATTAACATCTTCTACTAATGGATTACTATTTCTTTTATATTCGGTTTTACTAAATTTGAAATACCTGTAAAAATCTATTTTTGAAAAAGTGTCACCTTTTAAAAAAGCATCAAGAATTTGGTCAGAAAAACTATCTCCTACAATGGCTAAGGAAGTGGGACTTGTAGTCGATGATTTGAACTCTAATTTTGGTGCTAAATAGTTTTTATTAGGATTAAAAAGATTAAGTAATTCAGTTAAATCCACATCAGTTCCTTCTGGATTTTTAAGTGCATATTTGAAGGTTAATGTTTTAAGGTTAGGCATACCTAATTGATTAATTACATGAATAATTGCGTTAGCCGTTATTCCTCCAGCTAAATAATTCCAGTGCGTGCCACCTCTAGGAAACATGCTTGTTTTATATCTCTTCGTTGCTTCTATCATTAAATGTGGGCCACTTATATA
>JAVHYG010000083.1:6044-7216 GCA_031119195.1 Rickettsiella sp.
GGCTTATGCCATGTTTATTGCAATGAAAACGATTAGGGATATCTTTAGGTAAGTATTCCGCTTTAGAAGGCGTAATGATGTAAATAAATTTTTTACCTTTTTGTATAAAGAAATCATTTAATTCTTTAAGTTTATTCGCCCAGTTAAATAGATAAGCTTGATCAAATGGAGGACCATTTAGCCAGCAATAGTTATTGATATAGGCAAATTCATAGAGCTGTGTATTTTTTCCTATAACGATTTGGTTATTATACGAATACGATTTTTTAAAAAATGAATAGTAAATTTGATTGCTTAAACGAATCGTTAGGGTCCGTAAAGGAAGATTAGTTGTAAACAATTGTTCATAATATTTTTGTATGTCATGTGAAATGAAATTTTTAATATTTAATGAAGGTTCATGTAGATTTTCAACAATTCCCCAAAGTTGTTTATTGTAATAATCATTAAAGTTAAAATCAAATATTTTGTTTAATAAAAATGCTGTTATAGGAAAATAAATTAAAAAAAATATAAATATTATAAAGTTATAGTAAAAAAATAATTTTCGCATTTGTATTTTCCAGAATTTAAAATTTAAAATAAAGAAACGGATTAAATCCAATCGCTGTAATCTTTAATAAAGAAAAAAAACCAAAAATACTAAATAGTAAATTATTAATCGCCGGATACCATTTCCAATTTAAGTAACGTTGACTTACGCTAGCATAACCAGGAAGTAGTGGCGAGAATGAAAGCAACGATCCGGCTAAAATTGCCGTGAAAATATTCGGTGTTATTTCGATGTAAGAAAACGCGTGACAACCTAGACCCATCAGTGCTTTTAAATAATAATGCACTTGTATAAAGTTATTTGAGCGAAAGATAACGAGTCCTATCATAAGAAATAATAAAGTGATAAGAGCTGCAAAAAATGCAGGTAATTTATTACTTAATTTTATCCAAAATATTTTATCTATAATTAAAAAAAATCCATTGTAAATACCCCAGGCGACAAAAGTCCAATTTGCACCATGCCATAAACCTACAAGTAAAAAGCATATCCATAAGTTAAAATATCTACGTTTTGAACTTATACGATTCCCTCCTAATGGAATATAGAGATATTCACGAATCCAAGTAGATAAGGATATATGCCAACGCTGCCAAAATTCTGTGAAACTACGTGATAT
>JAVHYG010000084.1:0-6950 GCA_031119195.1 Rickettsiella sp.
TATGGGTTCCAATAAGAATATCGATAGCCCCTAACATCAAACGAGCTTGAATTTTTTTTTGTTCAGCGGCCGAACGAAAACGTGAAATCATTTCAATGTGCACCGGCCATTCTGCAAATCGATCAGTAAAATTCTGATAATGCTGTTGGGCTAATAACGTGGTAGGAACTAAAATAATGACTTGTTTATTAGATTGAATTGCTAAAAAAGTAGCGCGCATTGCTACTTCTGTTTTTCCAAAACCAACATCTCCGCAGACCAAACGATCCATTGGTTTGTTTGAGGTCATATCGTTAATAACCTGTTGAATAGCCGATGTTTGATCAACCGTTTCAGTGAAAGGAAATTGCGCAGAAAAAAGCTGGTAATTTTCATCAGGTAAAGCAAAACTATAGCCTCGTTGCGCTTCGCGACGTGCATAAACATCAAGTAATTCTGCTGCGACATCGTGCATCTGTTCGGCGGCTTTTTGTTTAGCTTTCTCCCATTGATCAGAGCCTAATTGATGCAAAGGTGCATGCTCAGATTCACCACCACTGTAGCGGCTAATTAAATCTAATGAAGCAATGGGAACATAGAGCTTCGCCTCATTAGCATACTCAAGAATCAAAAATTCACTTTCATAATCACCTACTTTGATATGTTCCAAACCCCGATAACGACCTATACCATGATCAATGTGAACAACTGGACTTCCTAGATTTAATTCTGTCAAATTACGAAAGATTGCCTGATTATCACCGCTCTTAGTCTTGCGTTGTCGTTGTATAACATGTAAGCCAAAAAGTTGAGACTCGGTAATTAATACAAAAGGGGGATGCGAAAAATAAAAGCCTTCCTCTAATGGCGCAATGGCAATATTAATCGGATTTGATGCTTGTAAAAATGCATTCCAAGTCGCACACCGCTGTGGCTGAATAGCCAAATTTTTTAAAAGATCTAATAAAACTTCGCGTCGACCTGCACTTTCTACACAAAATAAAACACGAGAAGCTTCCCTTGATAAAAATTCATTTAAAAAAATCTGTAATCTAGCTAAGGGTTGCTCTAATTTATGGTCAATAGTAATGTCTGGGAAGATTTGTACAGGAAAATTATAACGATCTCCGGCTGTACTTATGGGAGTTTGATTTAATAAAAGTCGTGGAAATTGTTTAAGTTTTGTAAATAAGTTATCCAAACCAATATATATTTTTTCAGGAGATAATATTGGCCGTTGTACATCATGTCTTAGTTGTTCATAACGCTTATTGATTTCTTGCCAAAAATTTTGCGCTGATTCGTAAATATCATTGACTTCTACAAGCAAAGCGCTACCCGGTAGATAATCGAGTAATAATTGTGTTTGTGCAAAAAATAAGGGAAGATAATATTCAATACCAGCAGGGGCATAAGCACGACTTACCGCTTCATAAAGCGGACAGTTTAAAGGATTACCGATAAAATTTTCACGCCACTGTTGTCTAAATTGGCTTATCGCTGATTCTGATAAAGGAAATTCTCTAGCAGGAAGCAGATCGATCTTTTCTAGCTTTTCTGTTGAACGTTGCGTATCAGGATCGAATTGACGAATACTATCGATTTCGTCATCGAAAAAATCAATACGATAGGGTGTATCACAGCCCATGGGAAAAATATCTAAGATGGACCCACGCACCGCAAATTCACCACGCGTTAACACTTGTGAAACAACATGATATCCCGCTTTTTGTAGCCCTTGACGCATATCATCAATTCGCCGTTTTTCACCGCACTGAATCATTAATCCTGTTGATTGAATATAGTTTAATGGCGGAAGCCGTTGTAGCAATGTTGTAATGGAAACTAATAATATTCCGCGATCTACAAAAGGCAGTTGTGTTAAAGTTAATAAGCGCTGTGAAATAATATCTTGATGGGGTGAAAAATGATCATAGGGCAAAGTTTCCCAATCTGGAAAATTTAGTACCTCTAATTGAGGGGAAAAAAATTTTAATGCTGCTTCTAAACGATTGGTCGTCAATGTATCAGGTGTTATAGCTAAAATAACCCCGCTATGTTTATTAGCTATTTCACTTAAAACAAGCGCAATACTATCTTGTCGTAAATTACCTAAGCGCAAACGTTGTTTGGGTCTTGTCGGAATTGAAAAATTGAAAATTTCAGAAATAGTCATATAAAATGTCCTAATTTATAAATTTTTTCGTCTAACGTTTTTTTATATGAACAAGTAATAACGAAATGGCTGCAGGCGTTACACCGGGAATACGTGACGCTTGACCTAAAGTCAGTGATTTATGTTGACTTAATTTTTCTCGTACTTCATTAGATAACCCTTTTACCGTGTTATAATCTAAATCTACAGGTAATAAAATTGCTTCATAGCGCGCTTGCCGCTGAATTTCAGTAAGCTGGCGTTCAATATAGCCTTGATATTTTGCTTGAATCTCGATTTGCTCGCTAATCTGAGGATCCATAATGCCTGGGCCCAAACCTTCAACTTGCATGAGATCGTTATAATTTAATTCGGGCCGAGATAACAATTCAGAGACACGATATTCTTTTGTTAAAGGTTGCTTTAAATAAGCTTCTATATAGCCACTTTCTAACGATTGTGGTCTAACATAAAGCTTTTGCAAACGGTGTTGTTCTTTTTCTATCGCATCACGTTTAGTACATACTGTTTTCCAACGTGCTTCATCGATTAAACCCAACTGATAGGCCGATTCACTAAGACGCAAATCAGCATTATCTTCACGAAGTAATAGACGATATTCAGCACGACTCGTAAACATACGATAAGGCTCTAAAGTTCCTTGCGTAATTAAATCATCGATCAAAACCCCAATATAGGCTTCGTCACGGCGCGGAAACCAAGCTGATTTTTCCTGTGCTTTTCGCGCAGCATTTAAACCAGCAATCAAACCTTGAGCCGCCGCTTCTTCATAGCCTGTCGTACCGTTAATTTGGCCAGCAAAAAATAAATTTTCTAAAATGCGCGATTCTAAGGAGGGAAATAAATCACGTGGATCAAAAAAATCATATTCAATAGCATAACCAGGACGCGTTATATGTACTTGTTTTAAGCCTTTAATACTACGCACTAATTCAACTTGTACTTCGAAAGGCAAACTTGTCGAAATACCATTCGGATATACCTCATACGTATTAAGACCTTCCGGTTCCAGAAAGATTTGATGTGCTGCCCTACCTGCAAAGCGTACCACTTTATCCTCAATTGAAGGGCAATAACGCGGCCCTATTCCATCGATTACGCCACTATAAATAGGTGAACGATCCAAGCCAGCACGAATGATCGCATGCGTTGTTTCGTTAGTATGGGTAATATGGCAACTCATCTGCGCTGGATGTTGTTCAACCTTTCCAGAGTAAGAGAATACTGGCAAAGGAAATTCACTTGGTTGTTCTAATAAGAGTTTATAATTGATAGTCCGGCCATCGAGGCGCGGCGGTGTTCCGGTTTTTAAACGATTAGTCCGTAGCGGTAATTGACGTAATCGCTCAGCCAGATGCATGGCAGCAGGATCGCCGGCACGTCCGCCTTGCGATTGTTGAAGCCCTATATGAATCTTACCCGCTAAGAAAGTTCCCGCAGTTAATATTACAGTTTTGCTGCGAAAACATATACCCGTTTGCGTAACAACACCTTTTATACGATTGTCTTCCCAAATGAAATCATCCACTGCCTGCTGGAAAATAAGTAAATTAATTTGATTCTCTAAAACAGTACGTATCGCTTGTTTGTATAAGTTGCGATCTACTTGGGCACGTGTTGCACGTACAGCTGGACCTTTGCTTGCATTTAAGGTACGCCATTGTATTCCTGCCTGATCCGCTGCTTTGGCCATTACACCACCTAGCGCATCAATTTCTTTAACTAAATGACTTTTGCCAATCCCCCCAATCGATGGATTGCACGATAACTGACCTAAGGTTTCAATATTATGCGTTAATAAAAGCGTCGTTGCTCCCAAACGGGATGCAGCTAAGGCAGCTTCAGCTCCAGCATGACCACCACCGACAACAATGACATCAAAATCGTTTTTTTTAAGCATGATTTTACTTTTTTTAATTGCTACTGAGAATGCAACTTTCACACTTAAATGGCGGTGCTTTTTAACCTTGTTTGAACACCGCAATGTGATCAGCCATACTACCCCCTTCTTTCCACAAAACCCTTTCACCCCTAAAAATCTGTACTTTTCACTATCTGTACCTTGCTATATAGGAGGTATATCAGGCAATATAGCGTTTTTTTTAATACTATTCCCAAGAGGAAGCCCAAATGACAAGATTATGCGTCCTTTCTACCCTCACGGCCAGTTTATTCCTTAGCTCAGCGGCATTCGCAGCACAGAGTACCTCCCCAAGCACCGTTAATCAACCCAACATTTCTGGAAAGCATAACACCAACTTAGCTAATCCGAGTAAATCAGATATAAGCTATAGCATTGGAGCTGATCTCGGAGAAAATTTTAAAGAACAAGGCATAGATATCGATCCCGAGAAACTAGCACAAGGCCTAAAAGATGCGAAATTAGGAAAATCTCGATTATCACAAGCGCAAATGGTGGACATTTTGAAAAACTTTCAACAACAACTTATCGCAAAAAAAGAAGCCGCATTTAAAATATTGAGTGAAAAAAACAAACAACAAGGAGATGCTTATTTAGCTGAGAATCAAAAAAAACCAGGTGTTATAACCACAGCAACTGGTCTTCAATATAAGATCATTAATCCTGGTAGCGGTGCTAACCCGACAGATAACTCAATGGTAAAAGTCGATTATACAGGCAGCTTTATTGATGGAAAAATTTTT
Source organism: Rickettsiella sp. (assembly GCA_031119195.1). Classification (GTDB taxonomy): domain Bacteria; phylum Pseudomonadota; class Gammaproteobacteria; order Diplorickettsiales; family Diplorickettsiaceae; genus JAVHYG01. The sequence goes on from JAVHYG010000084.1 coordinate 4,820, forward strand.
GACAAATCAAAAGAGCCGGTTAAATTTCCCATAAAAAATGTTATTCCTGGCTGGACTGAAGTTTTAAAATTGATGAAACCAGGCGCTACGTTTGAAGTTACTATTCCACCGCAACTAGCCTATGGTGAGCATGGAGTTGACCAAGCAATCGGACCTTATCAAACCCTGCGCTTCACTATTCATCTTATCTCAACAGAAAACGAAACAAAATCATCTTAAACAAACAAACACGGTTGAAGCACTTATCATCTTCAACCGTGTTTAATTTTGCCTCCTTAAAATTGGTTTTTTTTATACAATTAGCTTCCTTATTTTGTATTAAAGATAACAATTTTGTATGTCAATAAACTTAGTCTATACTAGATTAGATAATAATTTTATAAAATGTAAACCATTTTTAAATTATATAGCTACTAAGGAGACCTCAATGAATTCAGATGAATTGAAAGGTAAATGGATGCAGATTAAAGGTAAGTTTCGTGAAAAATGGTCTAAGTTAACCGATGATGATTGGGAACAAGTTAAAGGAAATAAAGAAAAAATAATCGGTAAAATTCAAGAAAAATATGGAATTGGCAAAGAACAAGCTGAAAAGGAATTTCATGAGTTCTGTGATAGACATAAAAACCAGTAAAACCTAAATTCTCCATAGGGCCTAAATAAAAAGATCGCATTTTAATGTTTGACTGCGAAAAAGATTATCTTAAAAACAAACTAAATTATGCTTATTGCACTTGAAATTGCGCATTAGCAATTTCAAGTGTTTTCTTTTCTCGATGGAAATTTTTAAGGGAAAAATCGCGATCCCCCTTTTAAACGACGGCACACGCTGTTTTGTAATTAGTTTCCTTATTTAAATTTATGATATATCCCCATTCGTCCCACTGTGCTATATAATTTGTACTTATTCCATAACCAACTACAGCAATTAACTCGTTGTCACAATAAATTAAAGGAATATTTTGGCGTAGCCAGGGAGGAACACCCCATTCTTGAAATAATTTTTTTAATGGATGAGAACCTAAACGATCATGGACATGAAACCGTTCTCCACCTTGGCGAAAACTAAGCATAATTGGCTTTTCTTTCAACTTTTCACAAGCAATTCCTTGACCCATGACTCGCTCAACAGTTAGATGACTTCCATTAGGTAAAGTTAACGCTTTTGTTAGATCCCATGAAATAGGTAAAGTAGGGTGTGTGTGTTTTTGTTTTGATTCAACTATATGTAACAAATCATGATAACGACGAACTTGAATACCCCCCCAATTGACTTGTGGATTTGCATCTATGTTACTTTCCAACAACAATTCGATTTGTTGTAATTGCATTTGACTAGGTAAAGGAAAACCTAACTTATTTAACCAATAACGCAAACAATTACGTCGACGCGCAGGCGTTAAATGGAGCAGACGAGAAACAATAATATTGTTTGACACAGGATCTTTAACGTTAAGCCAATCCGCGAAAGCAAACTCTTCAAGTAGTAGATGCGCTTCCGCTGTGTTTTCAGCAACTCTTGCTAACGTCTTGCTAAGCCCCGGCCAACGTTTTTGAAGAAGCGGGATCACTTGATGGCGAACAAAATTACGATCAAAACGTAAATTTCTATTACTGCAATCCTCTATCCAAGTCAGTCGATGTGCCTCGGCATAAGCTTGTAGTTCCAAGCGTGTAAAATTAAGCAAGGGTCTCACTAGCGTCCCTTTTCCAAAAGAAGTGGAAAAAGGCATACTGGCCAAACCTCGAAGACCTGCGCCACGCAATAATTGTAACAATAAGGTTTCCGCTTGATCGTCACGATGGTGCGCTGTTAGCAAACAATCTTCTGTTTGAATTAACTTTGCCATCGCTTTATAACGTGCTTGTCTAGCATATGCCTCCGGACTTTCACCCTTCTTAGGCTGCGCATCAACAGTAATCACTTCACAAGCAATCCCCAGTTGATCACAGGTCCGGATAGACGTTTCTGCCCATTGAGCAGCATCACTATGCCAGCCATGATTAATATGAACAGCTTTTAAGCGAAACGTCGGTAATAAATTTGATAAAGAATGTAATAACACTTGAGAATCAAGTCCGCCGCTATAGGCTAGCCAAAATCGAGTAGATTCAGGATACTGGGTTACAA
>JAVHYG010000084.1:6960-7196 GCA_031119195.1 Rickettsiella sp.
ATTGTAAAGACTTTAGCCTATTTATTAAGAGTGGGGAACAAAATTTTTTTTCTGTACAAAAAACTTATTAAGTTAGAAGAAGCTTATCCCTAGGTCCCCACTGCTAATAATTTTTTATAACGGCGATCCAGCAATTCTTCAGTAGAAAAACCCCGCAATTGCTCACTGTGTTTGATAAGTTCCGATTTTAATCGACTTATCATACTATCCAGATCTCTATGTGCACCACCCAAAGG
>JAVHYG010000085.1:0-1952 GCA_031119195.1 Rickettsiella sp.
ACGTAATGCTTTGTAAAAAAAAATCATATCCCTTTAATGCTATTTTCACATTGGTTTGCGAAGCTAATATTTGTAGTAGATATAATTTTTATTGTTATATTGAATGTCTTATACATCGCCAAAAGCTATGTGAAAATTTTTATATACTTTAGTTCATTCTAATTGATTTAATGTATATATTTCACAGATTTTAACATGAGTAAAACTGTTTGATTGGAGTTTATAAATATAGCAACATGTTCATAAAAAAATATTCATTAGTTCATAGCACTTGACTCTGAACAAAATAGCGATTTGAATAATGATTTTACACTTTGATTTAATCTATGATTCAATCCTATCCTCTTTCACAACAGGCTATTAAACTGTTAAAAGCAAATATTATTAAAGCCTTAGAAGGGATTTATGATCCTGAAATTCCGGTTAATATTTATGATTTAGGGCTTATTTATCATATAAATATCGATGCAGCAGGAAACGTAAAAATTGAGATGACCCTAACAACGCCTGGTTGTCCAGTCGCACAAACCTTTCCCAGCATGGTAGAAAACGTCGTTAATAACGTCCCCGGTGTTAACGAAGCCAGTGTCGAATTGGTTTGGGATCCACCTTGGACGACTGAAAAAATGTCTGAAGCCGCTAAACTTCAATTAAATATACTCTAGTTGCGAATAAAATGTATGACAAACCGAATTACCACGTTAACAACCAGTCTGATTTCCTTATAAATATCCCAAGTAGACATTATATATTTGATTGTAAAAACTTATCTATTTTGCAATGTGTTTTCAATTGTGTCGAAAAACATACGACTAATATTCAATCCACATTGTTTATCTAATTCTCGGATACCTGTTGGACTGGTGATATTGATTTCTGTCAAATAATTTCCTATGACATCCAAACCAGCAAATACTAAACCTTTTTCTCGTAAAAAAGGACCAACTTGCTGACAAATTAAACGGTCATTTTTACTTAATTTCTGAGCAACCCCTTTGCCACCTACCGCTAAATTCGCACGCGTTTCACCCTCTGCAGCTATCCGCGCTAAAACGTAATCAACGGGTTCCCCATTGATCATGAGAATACGTTTGTCTCCCGCGTTAATTTCTGGAATATAACGCTGCACTAGCATGTAGCGTTGATTATTAGCGGTAAGCGTCTCTAAAACCACTGTCACATTCGGATCGTCTTTGCGTAAACGAAATACCGATGACCCGCCCATGCCATCGATAGGCTTAGCAATGATATCTTGGTGTTCATCTAAAAATAACTTTGCATCTTGAATAGAATGAGTAAGCAAGGTAGGTGGACAACATTTCGGAAACTGTAAGGTAAACAATTTTTCATTATAATCACGCAGACTTTGCGGTTTATTCGCTACTAACACGCCTTGCCGTTCAGCCATGTCCAGTAATTGCGTGGTGTAAATATATTGCATATCGACAGGCGGATCTTGACGCATTAGGATGACTGATAACTTATCCAAACGTTGCACAATTTCAGTATCGAATTGATAGTAATTTTTAATATCATCCTTCAACTTCAAACGACGCATCTTTGCACAGGAAATATTTTGTTTTAAAAAAAGATCGGCCTGTTCCATATAAAAAATCGGCCAGTTACGTCGTTGCGCTTCTAGCAACATAGCAAACGTTGTGTCCTTCTTAGGATTAATTTGTGAAATAGGGTCCATAATCACGCCCACAGCCATATTCTTCATGTTTAGGCATCCTCTTTTCTTAAAGCAGCCTGTTCACGTGCTGCAGCCAGCAAAGCAAGGCGTGCTATGACGCCATAAACGTAAAAACGATTAGCACATTTTCCTCGTTGTTTGGTCGTTACTTCTGGAATATTACACGCTTTTACAAAAGGTAATGGCTCAAATTGCATACCGGGCGAATTTAGATTATCGCTGACACCACGTCCGGTATGCACACGGTAGAAACCGC
>JAVHYG010000085.1:1962-7160 GCA_031119195.1 Rickettsiella sp.
ATCACGTACTGCCCTAACATATAAACAACCGGTTCAGCGACCGCATTATTCCAAGTTTCAAAGGTATAAACGCCTTCTTGGATAATCACTCGATCAATAGGGCGATTGCCCTTCGCAACCATCATATCATTGCGTTTTTTACGATTTAATTGCTGAATCTCAGCTGGATCATATATCGATAGTACTCCCATCCCATAAGTTCCCGCATCCGCCTTAATGACAACAAAAGGCTTTTCTTTAATATGATACTCATCATATTTTTTTTGAATGCGGTCTAAGAGTTGTTGACTCTTATCTATCATAGAGTCTTCACCTGCACGCTTCAAGAAATCAATGCCTTCACAACGGTCAAAAAAAGGATTAATTAACCAAGGATCGATTGTAATCAACTGCGATAGCTCCTGACATACCTGCTCATATTCCTTAAAATGCTCCGATTTCAAACGTCTATACCAACCTAATTCAGCGGCAGGCAAAAACTTTTGTTTAGCTCCTTTCAAAACCTCAGGAATACCGTTGGCTAAATCATTATTTAATATTAATACACAAGGCAAATAATCATTTAACGTTACGAGCTCGCCTTGTCTACTTATTTTCTCCAGAAAAATCGAACGGCCTGATGTCAATATAATTTCTTTTTTATTATCGATATCTTCTAACAAAGAACCCACTCTGACTTCAAATCCAGCTTGGATAAGTATGTCATGTAAGGCGATGAGATTCTCAAAGTAATACTGATTTCGGGTATGATTTTCCGGAATCAATAAAAGGCGTCGGCATCCTGGCGCCAAGCGATCCAAGGTTTCCTGTGCTGCTTGCACAGCTAAAGGAATAAAATCTTCCTTTAAATTATTAAATCCTGCTGGAAATAAATTAGTGTCAACCGGCGCCAACTTAAAACCTGCATTGCGTAAATCAACCGATGCATAAAAAGGAGATTGCGTCTTATGCCATTGATCACGTAACCAGGCTTCAATAGCTGACTGTGAAGCTAAGAGTTGCTCCTCAAGGTGGTGTAAAGGATCAAGACAATGTGAAGCCAAACAAGGAATTTCTTCACTTTTATTCGATGATTTTTTCATCAATACCTCTTTAGGCGAAATAACCATAATCTAAGGCACGTCATCATCTAGTACGATGTGAACGCATCTTAGTAGTTTAGACCTTATCGTACCTAAATGGCTAAAAAAAGTCCTAAATTTATTTTAGATAACATGCGTGTTGTTTTCAAAGAGTGAAGCAAAGACTATCCATTGCAATTGTTAGACCTTAGATATTGAACTTAGACTTTCCTCGCTTGCAAAAGATTTTATAATAATATATATTAATAAGTATATATTATTAATATAATTGAAACTTAACCAGTGAAAACAGCTAAATTATTTAAAAACGGCCAAAGCCAAGCAATACGCTTACCCAAAGAATTTCGCTTTGAAGGGGAAAAAGTATTCATCAAAAAAGTAGGAAATGCTACGGTTTTATTACCGATTAAAAACCCTTGGAAGCCGCTCCTAGACAGCCTCCAACAGTTTTCAGATGATTTTATGGAAGACAGGGCGCAACCTAAACAACAACATAGGGAAGATATATTTTAATGAAATATATGTTAGATACAAATATTTGTATTTATATTATAAAAAAACGGCCTACCGAAGTAATTAAAAAATTTAAAACATTCCATATTGGTGAAATTTGTATGTCATCGATTAGCTTAGCCGAGCTCATGTATGGCGTTGAAAAAAGTCAATATCCTAAAAAAAATAGCACGGCGCTTGGTGAATTTAAATTACCACTCGATATTCTACCTTTTGATGAGGAAGTTACCCATTATTATGGTCGTGTAAGAGCTTATTTAGAGAAAAAAGGAACCTCAATTGGAGCATTAGATTTAATGATAGCCGCACATGCGTTATGCATAAATTCAATCTTAGTGACAAACAATATAAAAGAATTTTCTCGCGTCCCGAAGTTAAGAGTTGAAAATTGGTACATCCCCATTGCTAATTAATTCCTTCGCAAGCTATAAACCATCTCCAAGCAATGATATCGAAAACAGCATTTACGCAACATCACGACTAAAGCAACACAATCTCTTCAAAAAGAATAAATAAAGCGCTATAGTAGTTCTAACTTGTTTGATCCTTCAATTGAATGCCCTTCATCAAACGTTTAACACGGTTCTTACTCGGAAAGCCTCGCAATCCATTAAATCCAGATGCGCAACGGCATATTGCACTGGTTGCTTTTTTAGCCTGGGTGGGTTTAGGTGCTGATGGACTTTCTTCTTCCTGTTATGGTCCTGAAGAAGCATTTATTGCCTTAGGTTCTCATTATTCTTCTTTAGCCCTTTATATTGCAATCGCGACTATTTTGACCGTATTTGTCATCGCATTGGCCTATAATCAAGTCATTACATTATTTCCCAGCGGTGGTGGTGGTTACAAAGTAGCGACGCAATTACTAGGCCCGCATGCGGGACTTGTTTCAGGAGCGGCCTTAATTGTTGACTATGTACTGACTATCACAATCTCAGTAGCCAGCGGTACCGATGCTTTATTTAGTTTACTTTCCTCTCACCTTTCAAGTTATAAATTATTTGTAGAGGGTTTCATCATCATCTTGTTGATTACTCTCAATTTACGCGGTATGAAGGAATCTATAAAAGTTTTAATGCCTATTTTCTTAGGATTTGTCGTCACACACTTTTTTTTAATTATTTACGGTATTATTTCTCACAAAAGTGGATTACCAGCCGTTGTTTCAAATACCTTAAATGACACCTTTCAACTATCCAAACAAACGGGCTGGTTATTTATTACCGCCTTACTTTTACGTGCCTATTCCCTAGGGAGTGGAACATACACTGGGATCGAAGCCGTTTCAAACAATGTGAACCGCCTAGCAGAGCCGCGTGTGCAAACCGGAAAGTGGACCATGTTTTATATGGCACTTTCACTCAGTTTCACTGCGGGTGGAATTATTTTACTGTATTTGCTTTGGCATGCGCAGCCTGTTTATGGTCAAACCTTAAATGCCGTCGTTTTTCATAAGATTTTAGGTGATTCACACGCGGGTCACATCATGCTAACCATCACCTTGCTACTTGAAGCAGGTTTATTACTCGTCGGGGGCAATACCGGCTTTTTAGCAGGTCCCAGTGTTTTAGCGAACATGTCGGTCGATAGCTGGTTACCTAATCGCTTTCGTCATCTTTCCAGCCGTCTAGTTACACAAAATGGAGTCATTGTCTTTGGTTTGGCTGCCTTAATCATACTTTGGTTAAGTGACGGACGAGTTTCTTGGTTAGTAATTCTTTATAGCATGAATGTATTTTTAACATTTTCCTTATCCATTTTAGGCTTATGTGTCTACTGGGTAAAACATAGAGGTGCAGCATCTCCACGTTGGATAGCACGCCTAGGATTTTCTGCGTTTGCATTTTTTATTACGGCCAGTATTTTGATTGTTACTTTAATTTCCAAATTTACCTCTGGGGGATGGGTTACTGTCGTTATTACTAGCCTTGTTATTTTCCTCTGTCTACTTATTAAACAACACTATACCCATGTCTACAAGAAATTACATGATATTGATTTATTGATGACAAGTACCCCATTAGCAACACCCAAAGTGGTTACACCATTACAACCTGAAGAAGCCACTGCCGTCATTATGGTCGGTAAACATCGCGGCATTGGACTACATAATTTATTATGGATATTACGTATGTTCCCACATCATTTTAAAAATTTTATTTTTTTAAACGTAGGGATTGTCGATGTTGAAAGCTTTAGTGCTAAAAAAGAAATAACTGCGATGAAAGAATCATCTACAGATATGCTGGATTACTTTGTAAGCTATTGTCAACAACAGGGTTTAGCTGCAAAAGGCATGGTAGCGTATGGAACAGATCCTGCGGATAAATTAACTACTTTATCTAAAAAGGTTCTAAAAGAATTTCCAAACTGTATTTTTTTCGCCAGTAAACTGATTTTCAAAAAAGATAATTGGATAACACGTTTTCTTCATAATGAAACCGCTATTGAACTACAACGTCATTTAAATTTACTTGGCGCACAATTAGTTATTTTACCTATGAAAATTGATTAAAAACAATGGATGAACTTCTTACCTCAAAAACTATCGACTCTATTTTGCAACAAGATCCACAAAGTATTTTGGGATTTATTCAAAAAAAAGTCATCTTACTAAAAAAGATAAATCAACTGTGGCAAGCAGAAATTCCTTTAGAAATTTGTCAACATAGTCGCGTTGCTAATTTCCGCGAAAATTGCTTAGTCATTGAAATAGACTCGGCCGCTTGGGCAACTCGCCTGCGTTATCTTATTCCCGATCTAACCAAAAAATTAGCTAAAAATCCTTTGCTGAATTCACTTAAACAAATTGAATGGTATATACAACCCAATTTTCATCCAAGCTCTGCCAAATCCACAAATTTATCGCTAAGTTTATCTGATCGTAATGCACACTTGCTGAGAAATACTGCGATGAATATCAAAGGAAAACCATTGCAGGATGCTTTAGTTCGTCTTTCGACGAAAGAATAATTTAAATACTTATCCGCTATGTTAGCTAGCTTTATATTCATGACTACTATAAGTTATCAATAGACATCATAAACTTAATACAATAGCTGATATCGCAGGAAAGGCAATGCAAACATTGGTAAAACTATTCCGCCAATAATTAACTTTTTCCGCCCAGTTTCTCTTAACGTCATTTACAGAATCTTCATCATCCCAAGCATTGATTGGCCCCGGTCTTACAATATAAGGTGATATCACAACGTTGCCTCTTCAGACCAACCCGGTTTTACTTTTACCCATAAATTTAAAAACACTTTTTTCCTAAAATAATGTTCCATATCTAAACGCGCTTGGGTACCTACTTTTTTTAATGATTCCCCTTTTTTTCCAATAATAATTTTTTTCTGTCCTGGACGTTCTGTTAAAATAACTGCGCTTATTTTGATTAGCTTTTTTTCTTCGGTAAATTCTTCAATAACAACTGTAAGCCAAAAAGGAAGTTCTTTATATAGCGATCGCATGAGTTTTTCACGGATGAATTCAGCAGCTAAAAAACGTTGATCGCAATTTGTGATTTGCTTAGACGAATAACTAAATTCTGCAACAGGAAGTTGTTCAGCAATAGTCTTTTCTAAAGCAAAGACATTATCT
>JAVHYG010000086.1 GCA_031119195.1 Rickettsiella sp.
CCTACTATTTTGCAACTTGCGGGTTTTCACCAAGCCGGAGGCGCCATCCTCGCTACATTAGGAATAGGCGTGGTTAATGTGTTATTTACTATTATTGCTCTGCCTTTAATTGACCGATGGGGACGTCGCCCTTTATTACTTTTAGGGCTTGCAGGTATGTTTATAAGCTTAGCAATCATGGGAATTGCTTTCTATTATCCTGGTTTTGCTGCATTACGTTGGGTTGCTGTAGGAAGTATGGTTATTTATATTGCAAGTTTTGCAATGAGTTTAGGTCCTATTATGTGGCTTATTATTTCTGAAATTTTCCCTTTAAATGTTCGTGGTGTAGGCGCTAGTTTAGCTATTTCCGCAAGTTGGGGGTTCAATATGATTGTTGCATTAACATTTCTTACTCTCATCCAGCTAATGGGTCCAAGCCATACATTTTGGCTTTATGCCTTTTTATGTATATTAGGTTGGCTATTTGTTTATTTCATTGTGCCAGAAACAAAAGGTTGTTCTTTAGAACAGATCGAACAAAATCTACATTTAGGACTTCCTAGTCGCGAACTGGGTATCCCTTTAAACAAGGCAACCTCTTCAAAACAAAACCCCTCATTTTCTTCTATAAAATAAATTATTAGAGATATTGAATGTTAAAAAATAAAGTTATTTTAATTACTGGTTCTACAAATGGCATTGGGGCTGCAACAGCACGCTACTGTGTAGCTCAGGGTGCTAAAGTCATGATTCACGGTCGTAAAGAAGATCGTGCTAAGAAATTAGTTGCAGAATTAGGCGTTTCATCATCTCATTATTTGATTGCTGATTTATCAGATGAAAGTTCCTATGCTCATTTGGTAAGAACTACGATAGAGAAATTTGGCCGCTTAGATGGCCTTGTTAATAATGCAGGTATTTATCCGAGAAATAATATTGATAGTGCAACTTTGAAGTGTTGTGAGAAAATAATGCGGATAAATTTTTATGCTCCATTACTCTTATGTAAAGAAGCAGTAGGGGTTTTTCGTGCTCAAGGAAAAGGTGGCGCTATTGTGAATATAGGCTCTATGAATGCTTATTGTGGCCAACCTGATCTATTAATTTATTCTGCGTCAAAAGGAGCGCTCATGACTATGACGCGTAATTTGGGTGATAGTTTAGGGACTGATCGTATTCGCGTTAATCAATTAAATGTAGGATGGACACCTACTGATAATGAGATTGCTTTAAAGCGAAATGAAGGTTTACCTGATAATTGGCAAGAAAAAATACCCAAAGTCTATGCGCCAAGTGGCCGATTATTATCACCTGAAAACGTTGCTGCACATGTTGTATTTTGGTTGTCTGATCAGTCTGCACCGGTTACTGCAGCAGTGTATGAAGTTGAGCAGTACCCAATTATAGGACGTAACCGCTTAAATGATTTAATGCTTAGTTAAACAAATCGAATGTTTTTGTTAAAGATAAAAATTATTACGTTGAGGTAAACATGAAAATTCAAGAGGCTAAAGTATTTGTCACTTGTCCTGATAGAAATTTTGTTACATTAAAAATTATTACCAATGAAGGTGTTTATGGTTTAGGCGACGCTACATTAAATGGTCGTGAATTAGCAGTCAAAGCTTATTTAGAAGACCACCTTGTTCCTTGTTTAATTGGAAAAGATCCTGCAAATATCGAAGATATTTGGCAATATTTTTATCGAGGTGCTTATTGGCGCCGAGGTCCTGTAACTATGGCTGCTATTGCAGCGATTGATATGGCATTATGGGATATTAAAGGAAAAGTTTTAAATACGCCGGTTTATAATTTATTGGGTGGTAAAAGCCGAAAAGGTGTTATGGTTTATGGTCATGCTAATGGAAAAGATATTGCCGATACTATCGATCAAGTTGAAAAATATATTGACAAGGGTTATTTAGCCATTCGTGCGCAAACTGGCGTGCCTGGATTGGCAAATACATACGGAACATCTGAAAAAGACAAAATGTATTATGAACCTGCTACAAGAGGACTACCGCAGGAGTGTGAATGGTCTACAGAAAAATACCTAAATTACATTCCAAAATTATTTAAAAAATTACGTGAAAAATGTGGAGACGATCTACACTTTTTACATGATTCTCATCATCGTTTAACGCCTATTGAAGCGGCACGGCTAGGAAAGGAATTAGAGCCTTATCATTTGTTTTGGCTTGAAGACACAGTGCCCGCGGAATTACAAGAAGGTTTTCGGATTATACGACAACACACCACAACGCCTTTAGCAGTAGGTGAAGTATTTAATACTATATGGGATACACATATTTTATTTACTGAACAACTTATTGATTATATACGTATGTCAGTAGTGCATGGGGGTGGACTGACGCACTTAAAAAAAATTGCTGCAATGGCCGAAGTTTATCATGTCAAAACAGGTTGCCATGGACCTACAGATGTGTCACCTATTACTATGGCTGCCGCTTTACATTTTGATATTTCTATTAATAATTTTGGTATTCAGGAATATATGCGTCATACAGAAAAGACGGATGAAGTTTTCTGCCGTACTGATGATGTATATAAGTTTGAAAAGGGCTATCTTTTCCCTGGAGATAAACCTGGTCTGGGTATAGATTTTAATGAGGATGAGGCAAAAAAATATTCTTATGAACCTGCCTATTTACCGATTAATCGAAAGATAGATGGAACGTTATTTAACTGGTAAGTAGGGATTATATGCCGTTCGTACTTAAAAATGCAAACTTTTTAAATACACTGCAAACGATATTCATCACATAAGGACCCACAAGCAAAGCTTGTATACGCCATTAATGGGAAAAATCGCGATTTTTCCCATTAAAAATCCACATAACGAAAAAAAAGCACTTGAAATTCCGAATTTACAATTTCAAGTGCTATAGGTATATGTGGCAGAAAAAGTATTTTAGATTGCTAAAATACTTTGGATGAGTGCGCAGCCTGACTTTTCAAGATAGCGTTTATTTTAATAAAACTGAGTATTAGTTATTTAAAGCTTTTAAATAAGCGAACAATACTAATCAAAGTCCAAAGAACAGGAATAATAAAAAATTCCAATTGAAAAGGTTTAAAGGCTACATAAGCAAGCAAGCCTGCAGCGAATGTATTTACAAAGTTATATAAAAAGCCTTTTATTCCCATCCATTTACTTTGTTGAAAAAAATAAGCAATTACAATAAGCGCCACGCCTGTAAGAAGGAGTAAGTGTTTGGATAAAACGATTGCTAACATTAAATGGTCCTAATAAAGTTGTTGTTATTTTTAGCTGAATTGTGCTAAGTGTATTTTTAAGTATAATGAATAAACAATATCCATTCTACGATATATCTACTTTGGCGTGAATAAATAATAAATATCAAGTTAAAGGAAAAACAGAATGCCAACACAGTTTTTTACGGTTGGATTACTAATGTTATTTTCTGCAATGCTGCCAGGTCCTGATTTTGCATTAGTAACAAAAAATACACTATTGTACTCTCGTCGCTCAGGATTTTTTACTTCTCTCGGTTTAGGTACTGCTGCTTTGGTGCATATAAGCTATTGCACATTAGGGTTAGCTGTAATTATTTCTAATTCATTACTGTTTAGTATTATTAAGTATATTGGTGCATGTTATTTGATTTATCTAGGCGTTAGTTCTTTGTTGTCAAAGCATTCTAGCGATATAGTTTCATATAAAAAAGGCTTAAAAAAAATTACCACATCTAGATTAGCGTCCTTCCGACAAGGATTTCTATGTAATTTACTTAATCCTAAAGCAACTCTATTTTTTTTAGCATTATTTACGGTGATTATCAAGCCTAAAACACCTACTTCTTGGATGATTAGTTATGCGATGGAAATATTTTTTATTATCATATTATGGTTTTGCAGTTTAACGTTTATTTTATCGCATCCCTGTGTTACACAATTATTGAGAAGAGCAGAAAAAATCATTCCAAAAATACTAGGAATCTTTTTGATTGGATTTGGGATCATTTTAGCTTTTGTGAAGAAATAAAAACTATTGCTATAAGATTAAGATGTGTTGACCATGACCATGACGATGTTGATGTATACATATGACTTGTGTTGCATTAAGCAAGTAAGTAACCAATAAACTTAGTAAATTCCTTAATTAAATAAGTTCTATATTCCTATTCGCAATTTCAAGCACAGTGTTTATAGAGATTATTATTTAGCGTACTGACAATTGCACAATGATGGCTAAAAACAGTTGTCTTTCTGCGTTTCGTTACTTACATTCGCTAGACGACGATGCTCAAAAAATAAACTTTTTTCTTTTATCGTCGCATCCAACTACCCTATTTTTACATGATAGCATTGGTTGACACTGGTTGCTAAAAATAGCTGACAATATATGTCTAAATAGGTGTCGAACGCGACAGTTAAAACAACCGCCTTTTCTTTTCTGTCGAAGTTAATTTTTCTGCGTAATATAAATTAGTTAATCTTCTAGTAAGCTATTAAGCCGTTTTACAAAAGCAGCAGGATCTTCAAGATGTCCCCCTTCGGCTAAAATAGATTCCTCCAAAAGTAAATGTGTCCATTCTGCAAGTCGTGTATCATCTTGCTCATCTTTTAAACGCTTTACCAACCGATGTTCAGGATTTACTTCTAATATAGGTTTACTAGGTGGAACGGACTGGCCTGTTGCCTGTAAAATACGTTGCATCTGTGCACTAAGTGCATTTTGTTCATTGATAATACAAGCTGGAGAACTAGTAAGTCGTTGAGAAATACGAACTTCTTTGACTTGGTTACCGAGAATTTCTTTCATTTGTATCAACAAAGATTTAAATTCATCTTCATTTTTTTTCTGAGTTTCTTCACTTTTCTCATTAGTAATTTCAGTAATATCCGCATCTTTAGCAACCGATTGTAACGATTTGCCATTAAACTCAGTCAAATGGGCTACTAACCATTCATCAATACGATCGTAAAGTAGTAAGACTTCAATTTCTTTTTGTCGAAAAATCTCTAAGTGTGGGCTGTTGTTGGCTGCAGCATAATTGTCAGCAGTAATATAATAGATTTTGTCTTGTATAGGCTTCATGCGTGCAACGTATTCTTCTAAACTAACTGTTTGATCGGCTATGTTAGAGTTTGTTGTACAAAAACGTAAGAGCTTAGCAATAGCTTCGCGATTATTAAAATCTTCTGCTAATCCTTCTTTCAACACACTTCCAAAGGAAATCCAAAATTGTTTATATTGATCAGGTTGTTCTTTTGCAAGTTTCGATAATAATTCTAAAATTCGTTTAGTAACAGCATTACGTATGTTATCTACGGCTTTATTGTTTTGAAGTATTTCTCGCGAAATATTTAAGGGCAGATCATTACTGTCGACAACACCTTTTACAAAACGTAAATAACGGGGAAGGAATTGTTCCGCATCATCCATAATAAACACACGATTAACATAAAGCTTTAAGCCACGAGGTTTTTCATGGTTCCAAAGATCAAAAGGAGCTTGAGAAGGTATATATAGTAGAATAGTGTATTCCTGTTTGCCTTCTACTTTATTATGACTCCAAATAATGGGATCCTGAAAATCGTGGGCAACATGTTTATAAAAAGCTTTATATTCATCATCTTTGATCTGATTTTTAGGGAGTGTCCATAACGCAGTTGCTTTATTTACTGTTTCCCAACTTTCTGTTTCTTCTAATTTAACAGTAGTTTTGGCGTCGGATTCAGTTGTAGACAATTCCTTTTTCATCATAATTGGCAACGTAATATGATCTGAATATTTTAATATAATACTACGTAATCGCCACGTTTCTAGGAACTCATCTTCACCTTGCTGGAGATGTAGAATAATTTCAGTCCCGCGAGTTGGTTTATTAATTGATTCAATTGTATATTGGCCATCGCCCGTAGATTCCCAACAGATAGCTTTGTCAGCAGGTAAGCCCGCTGCTCGCGTGTTTACGGTGATTTTTTCTGAGACCATAAAGGCTGAATAAAACCCAACTCCGAACTGACCGATTAGCTGAGTGTCCTTTGCTTTGTCACCTGTCAAAGAGGCAAGAAATTCTTTAGTGCCTGATTTTGCAATGGTTCCTAGGTTAGCAATGATTTCTTCTTCGCTCATTCCTATACCATTATCAGTAAGTATAAGAAGACGCTTTGTTTTATCAATTTCTATCTTTAGGTTAAGTTCAGCATCTCCTGCATAGAGTGCGGGTTCTTCTAGAGCTTTAAAGCGAAGTTTATCCACAGCATCTGAGGCATTTGATATCAATTCTCGAATAAAAATCTCTTTATTACTATAAAGAGAATGGATCATTAACTGTAATAATTGATTAACTTCCGTTTGGAAGCCTAGTGTTTTTTTCTCAGCAACGGTCATAGCTACTCCACACATAAAATAATTGACGCTTTCTATAATAAGCGTGTTTTAAGAATGCCCCCTAGGGGAGCACAAGATTTCTGGTTGAGAACAATATAAGGCCAAAAATGAAAGTTTCAAGGTTATTTAAATGGATTAAAATCAGTTTTAGTATCATATATATCAAGTTGTTCTTCTAATTTTAAAAATGCAGTTATGATGGAAGCAGGCCATACGCCTAGAAGTGAGTATAATACTTCTATCGAATACACTGATAAAATCAAGTAAATCACTTTTGGCCCTTGTATATTCCCACTAAAGCCAATCAAAATAGTTACTAAAACTAGAACAAAACCGCTAAATGCTGATGATCCCAAGCTTCTTAACCAAAAATGTTTACCCTTCATGAATATTTTTAGTTTAGAAATTATATAAATATTAATAAAGCTACTGCTAATAACGGCGAAAATACCAAGTAACACAAACCGTAAAAAAGGGTTTGCTTCATTATGAGAGGATTGTTGATGCCAAAAAATGGGGGAAGGAACATGAATAATTAATTTGACTGCAATAACAAAAAATAATTCACAAACCAGGGTTAACCATATAATTTTTTTAGCGACGTTGTAGCCGTATACTTCGGTTACTATATCTCCGATAATGTAAGTTAATGGAAATATTAAAGGCGCACCTGGTAAAAGCTTAGGACCTAAGTTTACTAATTTGTAGGCTACAATATCTGCTGCTAAGCTGATAGTAAGATTAACCATCCCTAAGATAAGGATATAAT
>JAVHYG010000087.1 GCA_031119195.1 Rickettsiella sp.
TGAACACATTAAAATCTACAAAAATATTTTACAATGTTGCAACAATGATAAAGAACAACGAGAAATAACTATAGAAAATGACAACAATGACTATGAAAAAAATTATTTAACATATCAAGAAAATATTTTTATTTTAGACACAGCTATTTGTTCACTCACAAATATTATTAACGGATCGTGTGACATATCAGAAAATTTAGCAAGTATAAAAAAATATTATACGACTCTAAATGAAATTACAAACATACCGAGTACTCTTGTTAAAGATAAGTACCAAGAAGCAACGATCCAAATGGCTTTAAGCAGAATTAGAAACTTAATAGCAAGACTAAAAGGTCAATTAACTAAAATTAAAACCTTTACTTCACAATTATAAATTATTGGAAAAATAAAATGAACAATTTAACAGATGAGGAAAAAGTTTGTACCCTTATATCAAACGATTTGGATAGTCAGCTGATAGATTCGTTAGTGGGTTATGAAACTATCACTGCCTATAATTACGGATTACGCCTATTGCCTTATAAAAAACTAGATAACGAAGAATTTAAAAGCTATGGAGATCAAGCTACAGACACGTTAGATTATTGGATGAAAAATGTTGAAACGCCTTTTGGCAACATATTCTTAAGCCTGCAAGACGCTTTTATTGATAATGCTGAAAATGTAGATGATTTAACAAAGTATTTAAATAATTTAATGGAAAATCCTACTAATACATCAATTAAAAAAGAAGCAAAAGAGGCATTAGAAGCATACGTAGATGTTGTAAAAAATAATGAGCAAGCTATAAATAACACAAATGAGTATGTAGATGAATTTAGAAAAAAAATAGCTGAAGACACAATAAATTTCGTTACTTTCAAAACCAAGCTACCTAACATAATTCAAAAAAATAAAGACGAAATTGAGAGTAAAACAACACGCCTTGAGGAAACTCAAAAAGAAGTTACTGAATTAACTAAACAAATTCGAGAAACAAAACTTAAACTTTTGAGTATAAATGAGGATATAGGAAAAGCAGGTATTGCTTGCGCAATACCTATCGCAAATACCTTTGGCGCAATCGCTATGTCTGTTTTTTTAGCTAAGAAATCTTCTGCCCAATCAGAGCTAGAACGCCTAGAAAATGATTTAGAAACCTATAAAGAAAAAATTAATACTATTAATACCAAATTAAACGACTTAAACCAACAGGCTCCTTTACTGTGTACTATGACTGCACAAATACCAGTTTTAGAAGCATTATCAAAGAAAGCCGCAGAAGTTGCACAGTTAATAAAAAGATCGTGGGATAATATTAAGTTTAATTTAGCGAACCTTGGCGAGCTTTTGGATAAAATGAAGCAAATTGAAACTTTAAGTTCTTACGTTAAAAAAAATCTAGGAAAGAATTTTGACAGAAAAAAAGATGCTATAAAAACTGTTATTGAAAAATATAATGAATCAATGAAAGTAGGTATTCCCGTAGACGAAAAAGCACAAAAATTATTTGATCTAAAACCACTCGTTAATTCTAAATATTATACATATACTGAAAGTGGACTTCTTTATCTATCGCATCAAGAACTTTATGAAATTATTACCAACATACGTAATAATTATTAATGATTGATTAATTTTTATTTTATTTAATAATATAAAAATTTTATTATAATAATTAGTTAATAAAATATTAAGCATAGGGAAAAAGGGACATACGCTATGGAAAACTCTACGTTTAAACTAGTATTAACCAATACTGGAAAAAAAATAATCGAAGATCGCTTAACGAAATCAAAAACTACTACCATCCCTTTAACAATTGCTTTAGGAGCTGGAGACAATCTTTCCAGCTCTAAAGATACTGGACTATATGACTTAAAAACAAAAGTCAAACCCAGTTTAATAGAAGTTGATAACGAACTAAAGCAGGGGATACATATAAATGCGTTGTTTCCTGCTGGCATGGAACAATTCGATATTAAAGAAATTGGCTTAATTGTAGAAGATGGTTCCGAGAACGGCATTTTATTAGGTCGGTATGCTAATAAAAAGCCAATTGCCAGAATGACTTCGCAAATTGAGCTTTTACTTGATATTGTCATAGATATTGGATCTTATCCTCCTGAACGCTTTATTATTAACAGTAAAGATTATAAACCGGAATTTTCCTTAACTAAAGCAACAGAACAGCGCTATGGTAATGTTCGTTTCGCTAACGAAAATGATATTCTCAAAAAAAAACTAAATCTTGCTTTATCTACCAATATTTTAACCTATGCTAACATTTTACCCAAAAGTGCTTTAGTTGATACCTGGTCAGAACCAAAAATATTTTCTATTGCAGGGAAAGAGAAAACGTTAACTTTTCCTATCCTTGGCCTTAGCTATAGTCAATTTGCAAAAAATCAAATATGCATTTTATTAAATCTTCAAAAAAATTCTCAATACGAGGGACTAATTTATTTTTTTTATACAATTGATGCTGGGCTTAGCGAAGTTTTTAAATATACATACCATAATTATTTAAACTGTGATGCTTTTCCGATTGATATCGTCAATGGAAGAATTAAATTTTTACTTATACACCAAAATATTAATGAATTTTTCTTTGCAGAAACTTTATTAAAGCTTCCAAACATAGAGTTTATAACTGACTCGAAAGATATTTTAAAAATAAATACTGCTCCCGGCAATATTTTTTATTTTAATAATACACCCTATGCTATAGGTGGTTATAATAATCACTTAGATGCTATTGCTTTTAAAGAAGGAGACAAGTTAAACAGTAACTTTAAATTAATTAACAAAAGAAAAAAACCACTTATTCACCTGATTCAGGATAGAATATATATATTAGGCGGGTCACAACCTACAGATGAAAAATCTACTTCAGTAGAAATATTTGATCCAGTTAACAAGCTTAATTATACACCCTTTACCTCGCAAATAGCTGAAATAGAAAACACTGAAAATGTCACTTCATGTGTTGTAGGAAATAAGATTTATATCTTTTTTATTAAACAATTTGGGAAAGAATATAACAATGAAAAATTTTATTACTGCTATGACTATTTGGGAAATAATTGGAAAAAACAGACTATCTCTAACTACATTAAACTGAATAATTCTGAAAAAAATTTACAAGGAAAAGCTATTACAATTGGCGATGAAATTTACTTATTTTTTACTAATAGTATCCTAAATGATAATAAAAACTTTGAATTATCGTTAATTAAGTTACGGCCCGTATGAACCAGTCTATATTAGGCTTTCAGTATATTGTCTATAAGCCGGATATTATATACCCACACGGCGGCCAAACGTCGACTCCAACGATCGGCAACATAATCCACTGTAAAACCATTTGCTTCTAATTCCATTGTTGTCACTTCCACACTCACTGCCTGTTGTAAAATTTTAGGAAATAAAGCGGCTTTTTTACGTTGCTCTACCGTTAAACGTGAGTTTCTAGAACTTAACGCTAAACCGTCTTCGGCGCGAACTGTGGGGCAAGCAACAATTTCTGTTTCTAAAAAAAGGGTTTGGGCCATTTTCTTTATCAGTAATAGTTGTTGATAGTCTTTTTCGCCGTAATAAGAACGGCTCGGTTTAACAAAATTTAAAAATTTTAAAACAACCGTTAACATTCCGATAAAATGTCCTGGTCGAAACTTTCCCTCGAGTATTTGACTTAATTCTGAAGTTTCAGTTACCTGTATTTGATAATTATCAGGATAAATAGTTTGTTTATCCAACAGTAATAAATAATCAACTTTTTGAGTTTTCAATAACGTTTTATCTTTTTCAAGTGTGCGTGGATAATTAGTAAAATCTTCAGACTGATTAAATTGGGTGGAATTGATAAAAATAGCAACTGTAGTTATTTCATTTTCTCTTTGCGAACGTTCACACAAGCTTAAATGGCCCGCATGTAAATGACCCATAGTGTGCACAAAACCAATACTTTTAAGCTGAATTGCTTTTCTCACCTTTCGCCATTCGGCAAGATTAGTAACAATGTTCATATGCTGGAAACTCTTTTTGTTTTACGGATTCTACATATTGATTAATACTTTCGCTCAAAATTTTATTACCATTTAAAAATTGTCTAACAAATTTAGGTTTGAAATCCAAATTTAATCCTAGCAGATCTTGTAACACCAAGACTTGACCGTCAGTATCCGAACCAGCACCGATACCAATCGTTGCTATTTTGAGATTTTCTGTGATTGTTTTAGCCAACGGCGCAGGAATACATTCCAACACCACAGCAAAACAACCAGCTTCTTGCAAAGCGAGTGCATCTTGTTTCAGTTTTTCAGCAGCAACTGCGGTTTTTCCTTGGACCTTATACCCTCCTAAAGTATGGATAAATTGCGGTGTTAAACCCAAATGACCCATGACAGGAATTCCTGATTCTACTAAATAAGAAATTAATGCAAGGTTTCCCGTAGCACCTTCTAATTTAATCGCTTGTGCACCAGCTCGCATGAGTATTTCTGCCGCAGAAACGCTCTTACTTAAGGATTTACGATAACTTAAAAAGGGAAGATCACTGATGATAAACTTAGAATTTGCACCACGACTTACCGCAGCGGTATGCAACTCCATCATGGTCAATGTCGCCATCATAGTATCTTCAAAACCATGCATGGTCATCGCCAAACTATCGCCAACAAGTAAAGCATCGATTGTAGAGTTACTAAGAATTTTTGCTGTGCTATAGTCATAACACGTCAACATGACGATCTTATCTTGGTCATGTTTTTTTTGCGTGAATAATTGGCAATTCATCGTCCATCCTCCTGTAGAAAGATGTGAGATGAAATAGGTACCTGTCGCATGATCAAGTCCTCCTTCTTGGTAATTTTTTTATAGCTTAAAAAACGCTTGTCTCTGCCATGAAGGTCAAAGCAAGGCTAGTAGTCTAATGTAGGGATAATTACTTCGCAAGCTGTAGATAATTCTACTTAACAGCCATTTTACTCTATGCTAAGTTAGCGTATTACATTTCTAGTAAAATACCTTTATTAATGCATGTTTTAATCGTAAAAATGTCATCCATGGGAGATATTATCCACACGCTGCCCGCTGTTAGCGATGCAGTTAACGCACTTCCTAATATCCAATTTGATTGGGTTGCGGAAGAAGTCTTTACTGAAATACCGACATGGCATAATAATGTGCAGCAAGTTATTCCTATTGCTTTACGTCGTTGGCGAAAAAAGCCATGGCGTGCTTTACAAAAGCATGAAATACAGCAATTTTACCAACAGTTACGTTTACAGCACTACGATAAAGTGATTGACGCGCAAGGCTCCATTAAAAGTGCTATCACTACACGTATGAGTCGTGGCTTTCGTGTGGGAATGGATAAGAATTCGGTAAGAGAAAAATTTACGGATCTAGCCTATCAAAAAAAATTTTCTGTGCCACGCAAACAACATGCAATTAATAGGCTACGCCAATTGTTTGCTCAGGCGCTTGAATATCCATTGCCAGAAACAACAGCTCATTATGGTATATTGAAAGAGCGTTTAAATTTAACGTCAATGAAACTAGATTTACCAGATAATTATGTGATCTTTGTCCCCAATGCAAGCTGGACCGCTAAATGTTGGCCGGAAAATTCATGGTCTTTATTATTAGAAAAAACGGCGGGCCAACAAATACCGGTTTACATCCCTTGGGGGAACCAAACCGAAAAGAAAAGAGCAGAACGTCTTAGTGGCAATCATCCGTATGTCAATGTGTTACCAGCTTTAAGTTTAAGTGAAATCGCAATTTTGTTCTCGCATGCCAAAACTGCTGTGTGTGTTGACACTGGATTAAGTCACTTAGCAGCAGCCTTAGCAACACCGACTATTACCTTATATGGGCCTACTGACCCTAGATTAATTGGTACTATGGGTCCTGCACAAATTCATCTGCAATCAAACTATTCTTCCAAAACCGCGTTGTTAGAAATACCAGTTGAAACAGTATGGCAAACACTTAGTCAGGTAATCAATAATATAAAATGACATCGATCCTCAGAATTGCGCTTCCAGTGCCAGTAAATCATTATTTTGATTACTTACCCCCAACGGATTTTCCATGCGATCAATTGAGAAAAGGGTTACGCGTATTAGTTCCATTTGGAAAACGGGAAAAAATAGGTTTTCTCATGGAAGTCAGCAAAACATCTTGTTTACCGCGATCACAACTGAAAATGGCTTTCACTATCCTCGATGAGGTTCCCCTCTTACCGGATACCTTATGGCGTTTACTCGAGTGGACAAGCCGTTATTATCATTACCCTTTGGGGGAAGTCATTTCGAACGCGCTACCACCTTTATTCAAAAAACAAAAAAAAAGGAAACTGTTTAAGACGAATAAAACCTTAACACAAGAAATTAATAATACTATTATTTCAGCATCAAACATTTCGCTTAATACACACCAGCAAGCGGCTGTTGACACCATAATACAATCACTCGGACAATTTAAATCCTTTTTACTTTATGGCGTAACAGGAAGTGGCAAGACCGAAGTTTATCTTGAAACCACTGCCGCAGTACTGCAACGAAAAGAACAAATACTCGTATTACTTCCTGAAATTGGCTTAATGCCACAAATGTTAGCGCGCTTTCAAAAACGCTTTTCAGTGCCTCTTGTTTTGTTTCATTCTGGACTCACCGATAAACAACGTTTAGAACGTTGGGGATTAGTCAAAACCGGTCAAACTAGTATTGTAATAGGGACACGTTCCGCTTTATTTACTCCACTTTGCCATCCTGGCTTAATTATTATCGACGAAGAACACGATTCTTCCTTTAAACAACAAAAAGGATTACGTTATCATGCGCGTGATTTAGCATTAATGCGCGCAAAAATTGAAAATATCCCCATTATATTAGGATCAGCAACGGCTTCATTAGAAAGTATGGCCAATGCCAAGCAACAACGTTATCACTTTTTATCGTTACCTAATCGAGCGGGTCAAGCGAACCAACCTATGCTGCGTTTTATTGACCTTCGCGGGCAAAAATTAGAGAAGGGATTTTCTTCAACATTATTG
>JAVHYG010000088.1:0-440 GCA_031119195.1 Rickettsiella sp.
AGTCAACTCCGTTGCTCAAAAAGTCGGCGCCGCGTGCTACAGCCAAATTTAATTTTTTCTCGTAAGCCCAGTTGGGTTATCGCATCAGCCGGTGAGTAGTGACAGAAAATGGCGTATTCGCCAAACTTTTAACGATAAGTAAAATTTATCGTTTTAATAAAATCAATAAATTTTACTTATTAATACCTCTTTTGCTAGGATGTACTTATTCATTCAATCGAGGAGAATAATAATGTTAACAGTAGGTAAAAAATTCCCTGAGTTTGCCGTTAAAGCAGTGGTTTCATCCGATATAAAAAGTGCTTTTACTGATATTACGCATCATACCTATCCTGAAAAATGGCGAGTATTTTTCTTTTGGCCTAAAGATTTTACCTTTGTTTGTCCGACCGAGATCGCTGAATTTGCTCGTTTAAATAGTGAATTTGCTGATCGCGATG
>JAVHYG010000088.1:450-1593 GCA_031119195.1 Rickettsiella sp.
GTGTTAGTACTGATTCCGAATTTGTGCACCTTGCTTGGCGGCAACACAAAGAAGAATTAAGAGATTTGCCGTTTCCTATGTTAGCGGATATCAAGCGAGAACTGACACAAAGTTTAGGTATTTTAGACGAAAATGAAGGGGTAGCGCAGCGGGCGAGTTTTATTGTTGACCCACAAGGCATTATTCGTTTTGTAATGGTAACAGATCTTAATGTAGGCCGTAATCCGCACGAGGTGTTACGTGTACTTGATGCTTTGCAAACTGATGAACTGTGCCCTTGTAATTGGAAGAAAGGTGAAGAAACAATTACAGTCGCTTAACCATAACTGGTCTGGCCCGAGCAAAGCTTGTGTGCCATCAAGATAAAACACTTGAAAATGTGATTTTGCATTTTCAAGTGCAATCAGGATGTTAGATGAATTAAATAAAAACTGAGGGGGTTATGATGAGTTTTGAGCAATTAAAAACTAAGTTATTAGAGAGTGCGAAAGATATCAAGTTAAATTTATCAACTCTTTTACAAGAAGAAGGTTCCGATTTGACAAAAAAACAATTGCTTGGTATTGCTTTGACATCTGCTTATGCCATTAAAAATGCAGAATTGATCGAAGTAATGCTTGCTGAGGCTTGTACATCCACTTTGTCTGAAGTTGAGATTGATGCGGCCAAAGCAGCTGCTACGATTATGGCTATGAACAATATTTATTATCGGTTTATTCACTTAGTCAATGATAACTCATTTGCTAGTATGCCTGCACGCCTACGTATGAATGTGATTGGCAATCCAGGTATTGAGAAAATAGATTTTGAATTATTTTGTTTAGCCGTATCAGCTATCAATGGCTGTGGCATGTGTATTGAAGCGCATACGCGAGGCTTATTAAAAGCTGGGTTAAGTAAATTAGCTATCCAATCGGTTATTCGTATTGCTGCCGTTCTGAATGCTGTGGCACAAGGCCTATACATTGCCGAATGTCATTAAGCTTATTATTGAAAATGCTGGGTACTTACTTGTAGGAAATTAGTTGCAAGTAATTAGAGAAGAACTAAGCAGATATTTTTATTTGCGGAAAAATAGTAGGAAGCGCTTTCTCCAAAAGTTCATCAATGCTAATTGCATTTGGTTCGAATACAAAAGGACGC
>JAVHYG010000088.1:1603-7027 GCA_031119195.1 Rickettsiella sp.
CCTAGGATAAATTCTATCGTTTACCCAATGGCTTGACCAATTATTGGTGGTAGCGATGCATTCCGCCGCAAAGTTATTCAAGTTAAATTTATCTTGTATTTCAAGGCAGCCCGATAAAAAAATATCGACATAGGATTCTACAATAGGATATTTTGCAGAGGGTTCAGCATAATAAGAAGGTTTTAGTTCATAAATCCAAAATTCACCATTAGGTAGCTGTGAACAGTCAAGTGGATGAATGTCTTTCTTAGGTACGGCTACACGACAGTAATATTTTTCGCGCTTATCATAATTTTTTAGTGAATCAGCAGTGGCTAAAGGAAAAATAGTGCTGTTAAAATGAGCATTTCTGTTTTTGATGATACCCAGATACGTTGTACTAAATCCTGTAGAAACGCCTTTAGCAAACCATCCACGTTGATACCCATATACCTCTACCGGTTTATTTTTGCCGCTACTACTGTCCGTGCTATTTTTTGATTTTTGTTGCATCAGTGAACCATAAGCGATTATATATTGTGTCTTAACGAAATTAGGTTTTGGATGGCAATTTAAATCTCCAGCATTAGCAGTGCTCTTTGCAATAAAAATTATAAATAATAAGACTATAGAAACTAGATAAGTAATAAACAAACGTATCGGAAATATGAACTTCATAAGTTAGCTATTAACTAATAGTAGACATTAGAGTTAAGGGGTGTTGACAATTGCACGATGATGGCTAAGAGCGTTTTTTATCTACGTTTTGTTATTCTCATATGCTAAATATGTTCCATTACGATACTTAAAAAATAACTCTTTTTCTGTCAATGCTAGCATACGTCAACATGCCCTAAGATAAACTCCGATAGTGTAAATGATTTTAGAAGTATTTGAAATATTTTTAGCAAGTACTTTCCGTTAGGCATAACCCATAAGTCTCCGTTAGGCCTCAAAACTGCACTTTCTGATTTATCCTCGCTAAATATCGACAATCCCTAGTATATATTTAGAAGCTTTTTTAATTAATTAAATTTGTTAATATGTATTTGTAAGTTAATAAAATATATTTATTTATTATGAATAGTGAGGTAATTACTTAGTGAGAAAATTTAATTGTAAAGGCAATTATCCAAAACATACAACAATTTTTTACTAGGAAGATTTTCATATTAATTATTTATAAAAGTAAATTTTAAATTAGAACGATTAAAAAATTAAAAGGAATATTTATGGCTACTACTTTTACTCACGTTAGTGTGGAACGGCCACAACATGCACCATTTAGCAGCTTTGCGACTGATGGTGAATCAAAATTAATTCCAGATAAAGCTGTTGAGGATCTTCAAACACTTACGTGGGAGTCGCTCATTGTTAAAAACTATTGTCTTGCAGTTAATCAGCAAGCCCCGATAAAAATAGATAAATTAACAAAACTACCGTTGATACAAAAGACATCGAGGACAACTGCTGAACTTTGGTTAAACAAGATAGCCTCGGCAGTTAACGAAGTTTACACGGAGAGTAGCTTTTTTTACGATAGTTTTGATATTTATTATGATAAATTAATAGAACTTGCTAAAGGCTTAGAAAATAATGCTAATAAAGAACTTTTTACTAATAGCTTAGGTGAATTGCAGACTAATGTAGACAATATCAGAGCAAAAGTTGAATCGCTAAACAGGGCTTTGCAAGACTTTAGACCACGTCTTGAAACTGATGTGCGAAACTTTTCTGAATTAGTCGATGAAGCAAAAAAAATATATAAAGGTAATACATTTAAGATTGAAACATTAAATGATGAGATTGAAGCATTGAAAGCAGAAATAAGTAGTTTAAACAAAAAAATAGCGGCGACAGCAACAGTTGGAACACTCAGTTTATTGGGTTTGATCGGTGTTGTGATTGGCGCTGTTTTAATTTTACCAAGTGCTGGTACATCGTTAGCTATCGTCGGTGCTTCCTTGGCCGTTACTGGAATTGGAACAGGTGCCAGTTACGCATTACTGGGCGAATATCATAGGCAACTTAAAGTAAAGAAATCAGAATATAATCTTAAAAGCGAAGAATTACAACAAGTGCAGGAAGAAACTGCTGCGGCGATGACGGTTGAAAAGCAATATACACCCTTAATTAAATCAGGTAGTGAAGCTATACAAGTAGTCCAAACCTTACTTGAAGGTTGGAAGGAGATATATTCCAATTTTGGACGTTTTAAAGATGAAATCGTAAAAACTAAGAACGCTGACCCTGATAAAATTAGACAACATTTAGATGCCACAAAAACAGCAGTTAAAAATATTAACGATGTCATTGAAAAGCATAAAAAGGCTGGTGTTATTAATGTTTATTCAGAAGGAGATATCGCTGCTGCATTATCTCCAGCCTATGCAAGAATGCGCCATAACGAAGCACTTGTTTTACCCCAAGCATTGCATAATGCTTATGTCAAGCGTATGTGGGACAACTTAACTATTTAGTTATTTCTGCATTAACTATTAAAAAAAGGAATTATTTATGGAAAGAAACTATTTTGACGAGCTCGTTAAACATGCGAATAATGTCGTATTAACCGATCCCCCGAAAATTGACAAACAACTTGAAGATCTCTTTAAAACAATCAAATGTTTACAAAATTACTGTATTAAACTAAATACCACGCCCGATCTAAATTGGACTGATTTTGTTGAGTTTTATCGTAAAGATTCGATACCTACTAAAGATGACAAACTTGAGCAAATTCTTCTGAGTCAAAATGTACAACTTACCCTGCGTAAGCATACTGCAGAATATTTGGATAAGCTTAACCCAAAACTAAATGAGATTTTCGACAATCTCATGGATTTTTCTAGTACGTTTGTAACTTTTTATCCTGAACTTAATCGTAGTATTGAGGACACTGTGAGTGTTAGTAAAGATAACGATTATGACGTAGTGATTAATGAATTAGTTGAAGAAATAGAAAGTAACAGAGACAAAAATGATAAGCGTCTACAAGTTTTAAATGATTTTTTGAATAGATTTAATGAGACATTTGATTCATTGTGTTTACTTAAAAATTATGTCAACGTTTCCCTAGAGGACAAAAAACATGAAATTAAAACCTTAGAAGATGAGCTTAAAAAATTAGAAGACAAGCTATCCACCATTGAAATGGAAGCGATTAACTATGCGTTTATAACAAAAACCCCCATGAATTTTTTGTTTGGCAAAGATAAAGACAAAGATAAGGATAAAGATAAAAATAAGGACAAAGACAAGGATAAAGAAAAAGAGAAACAAAAAAAAGAATTAAAAGATAAAATCGCTAAATTACACGCGGCTTTAATTGGATACGATCAAGATTACGGTGTTTTAAAAATTCTTTTTGATACGTCGAGTCTATTTAAAAACTCTTTTATCAGTGTCATAAAGGATGTCACGGAAATAAGCCAAGGCTGGCATAGTATAGAAGTTTATTTTGCTTCGGTAAAAGCGAGTATAAGCGATGAAAATATTAAGAATCATTGGGTGCGTGATAACTTATTACCTAAGCTAAAAAAGTTAAATGCTAAGTTTATAGCGTTAACTGAAGAAATAAAAAAAATAAAAACTATTTTGCCGATAAGCATTGTTTATTGTGAAAAAAATGCGGACGGTAAGTTTATTATTAAAGATAATATGAAGATAAGCAATAGTAAATTTTTAGAATTTTATGTGAATAAATTTCAAGATTAAGGAATAAAAAAAGACAGAGTTAACCGCTCTGTCTCACATAAGGAGAAAATATGTTAGTTACATTAAATAGTCCGCATGGCGCTGCTTTTGATGTTCTCGATAGCGATGGTGATGTGCCCTTAGTTCCAGATACCTTAGTGCAAAAAACCCAAGATTCCATTGTAGGTTATGAAATTATTGAAGGATATACCAGAATAGTCAATGTACAGCCTTTTCAACCGGTAGAAGGCGTTCCTTCCTTAAAAAAAACGCAAGATCATGCGCGAGAGTCTGCCCA
The DNA here is from genome assembly GCA_031119195.1 of Rickettsiella sp. Lineage (GTDB taxonomy): Bacteria > Pseudomonadota > Gammaproteobacteria > Diplorickettsiales > Diplorickettsiaceae > JAVHYG01. The sequence continues at coordinate 5,577 of JAVHYG010000088.1, forward strand.
ACTTTGGGCTAAAGATACGCGCAGCTCAATAAATGAGGTTTATTCTAGTATTAAACAAAAGCTTAAAGTAACGCAAGATACAGCAAAAGATTTTTTTAAAGAATTGATTCCTAACTTAGAAAAAGCAGACAACCGTAACACTGTGAGCGAAGCGTTGCAATTATATATTGATGATACAAACTCTATTAACGGGAAAATCTCCGCGTTGATAAGCAAACTAAATAGTTTTAGGGAATCTTTAGAGGAAGATGCTAGAAATTATGGGACAGTGTTAGGTGAAGTCAATAAGCAAAATGAATTGGATAAAGCCGCTATAAAAAAACTGCATGAGCAAATAGGTGTGATTGATCAAGATATTGATGAATTAAATAACATTATCACTCAAAAAAAGGTCCAAGAACAAGAAATAAAACGAAAGTTAGCTATTAGTTACGGCTTCGTTTGGTCAATTCCCGGTATAATTGCAGTTAGTGTGTTGGAAGGTCAACGATCGAGTGCCAATAAGGCTTGGCGTAATGCTGAAGATTCTCTTATTCAGAAAAAACATGATAAGGAAGATAAGAGCAAGCAACTAGGTGATATTACTAAAAGAATTGCTTATTTAACTACTTTAAATAATGAGTTTAGTAAATTATTAGCGAATTGTACTAATTCTATTGCCGTAGTATTCAATATGGCAGATGCATGGTCAACGTTGGGCAGCAATTTGGAAAATATTCAGCAACGCTTAGAAAGGGTTAAGGATAATGATTTTAATGCTATTGAAAAAATAAAAGCACGACTCAGCCTGCAGATAAAAGTACTAGAAAAAAGCATTGATAGATTAAATGATGATGTGATTGCATTTGAGCAGTCCAAATTAATACAGGTTCCCATTGATGAAGGTATCGACAAACACATATTGTCAGATCGTAGTGCCTTTTCAGTGCCAATTCCTGCCTTGCCTGCCAGATTGATCTATGCTTATGCCCAACGTAATCACTATTTTGATGTAATAAAAATATAAGGAAATATCGTGGAAAATGTCGCTTATAATGCGAGGATGCCTTTTGAAACCCTTGCTAATTTGTTTCCAAGACAACTTGATATGTTGTCACAAGAAACATTGATAGGTTATCAAATTATTGATGCCTACCACTATACTATTACCTATCAATTTAGCTTATTGGAACGCTATTTGAGTGGGCTTGAATCGATGGAAGAATATCAACGATTCGATGCGCTTAATCGGGAGTTCTTTTTCAACAGTCGATGTGCAGAACGTTGGCCTGGAATTAAAGAATTTATGGGGCGTGTTTATGAACAGTCAGTACAACCCTTGATCCTAAAATATGAAACAGCCAGTGAAAAATTTATTCAACTGGTATGTTCTTTTGAAGAGCCTGGGTCTAAAGCTGAACTTCTACAAAGTTTAAAAAATTTAAAATCTGATACTGTAGACTGTGTTAGAG
>JAVHYG010000089.1:0-3727 GCA_031119195.1 Rickettsiella sp.
AAACCTACTAGTTGTTTTTAGCTAAATCGCAACTTTGAGATAGTGTACCCCGGATAAAAACAAGGTATAGATTTTAAATTTATGATAAGCAAATTTTTAAGTAAACTCATTCCTAGTCGCAATCAGCGTCTTCTACAAGAACTGCAAAAAATAGTAACCTCGATTAATGCCTTAGAACCCAGCATGCAGAAGTTATCAGATACTGCATTGCAATCCAAAACTACAGAATTTCAATCGCGTTTAAAAGATGGTTGCTCCTTAGATGAATTACTCGTAGAAGCCTTTGCAGTCGTTAGAGAAGTAAGCCGACGTGTGTTAGGTATGCGTCACTTTGACGTACAATTAATTGGTGGCATGGTGTTAAATAGCGGCAAAATTGCCGAAATGCGTACTGGCGAAGGAAAAACGCTAGTAGCTACTCTTCCCGCTTATCTTAATGCCTTAAGTGGCCAGGGGGTACATATTATTACCGTGAATGATTATCTTGCCAAACGAGACGCTCAATGGATGGACCCACTCTATACCTTTCTAGGCTTAAAAACAGGCGTTATTATATCCGATCTGCCATTAGCTGAACGACAAGCAGCCTATGCAGCAGATATTACCTACGGAACTAATAATGAATTTGGCTTTGATTATCTACGCGATAACATGGCTTTCTCTCTGACAGAAAAATCACAGCGAATTTTAAACTTTGCCATCGTCGATGAAGTTGATTCAATTCTTATTGATGAAGCGCGCACGCCTTTAATTATTTCTGGCGCAAGTGAAGAAAGTTCTGAACTTTATATCCAGATCAACCGGCTTATCCCTTCCCTTACTTTAAGAAAAGAGGAAGAAGGTCCTGGAGATTTTTATCTCGATGAAAAAACGAAACAAGCCTATTTAACAGAAGAAGGTCATCAAAAATTAGAAGAGCTTTTGCTGGAACAGGGATTACTTAGCGAAGGAGAAAACCTTTACAACATCAATAATATTAGTTTAATGCATCATGTGAATGCCGCATTACGTGCACATTACTTATTTCAGCGTGACGTTGATTACATTGTGCAAAATAATCAAGTTGTGATTGTCGATGAACACACAGGGCGACTTATGGCGGGGCGACGTTGGTCAGATGGCTTACACCAAGCTGTAGAAGCAAAAGAAAAAGCGGACATTCAAAATGAAAATCAAACCTTAGCTTCGATCACTTTTCAAAATTATTTCCGCCTCTATCATAAATTGGCGGGTATGACAGGGACAGCCGATACAGAAGCCTATGAATTCCAACAGATCTATGGCTTAGAAGTCGTTGTGATCCCTACGCATTTACCCATTTCAAGAAATGACTTATCCGATCAAATCTATCTAAGCAAAGAAGAAAAGTTCGCTGCTATTATTGAAGATATTAAAACCTGCCGTGATCGCAAACAACCCGTGCTTGTTGGTACTGCATCGATAGAAACATCGGAATATCTCTCACGTTTATTAGATAAAGAAAAAATACCGCATCAAGTACTTAATGCGAAGTTCCATGAAAAAGAAGCACAAATTATTGCTGAAGCAGGCCGTCCTGGAACAGTAACGATTGCAACTAACATGGCAGGTCGCGGAACAGATATCGTATTAGGTGGTAATCTCAATGCCGAACTAGCAAATTTACCCGAAACAACGTCTGCTCAAGAAATCGAACAACGCAACGTAGAATGGAAAAAAAGACATGATGAAGTCATTGCTGCGGGTGGTCTACACATCGTTGGTAGTGAACGACATGAATCACGGCGTATTGATAATCAGCTAAGAGGGCGTTCCGGTCGACAAGGGGATCCAGGCTCTTCACGTTTCTATCTTTCATTACAAGATAATCTCATGCGTATCTTTGCGTCTGATCGGGTATCATCATTGATGCAAAAGCTCGGCATGCAACCCGGTGAAGCCATAGAACATCGCTGGATTACGCGAGCCATTGAAAATGCACAACGTAAAGTAGAAGGACGTAATTTCGATATCCGCAAACAATTATTAGAGTTTGATGACGTCGCTAATGAACAACGTAAAGTTATTTATGAGCAACGCAATGAATTACTTGCTACGGAAGACATTTCTCCAATTATTAAAAATCTATGGCCTGATGTTATTAATGCTACGATTGATCACTACATACCGCCACAAAGTTTAGAAGAGCAATGGGATGTACCCGGTTTAGAAAAACAACTGAAACAAGATTTTTTACTTGATCTGCAGTTACAAACTTGGTTAAACGATTCTAATTGTATTGAAGAAGATTTGCGTCAAAAAATAGTGACTGCAGCAGAAACCGCTTATGCAGAAAAAGAAAAATTAGTCGGGTCAGCAACTTTACGCCAAATTGAAAAAACTTTAATGTTACAAACACTCGATATGCTATGGAAAGACCATTTGGCAGCAATGGATCATTTACGACAAGGGATTCATTTACGCGGTTACGCACAAAAAAATCCAAAACAAGAATACAAACGTGAATCCTTTACTCTTTTTGCTTTACTATTAGATCAATTAAAACATCAAGTCATTAGTCTACTCAGTTGTTTACAAATACAAACGACAGAAGACGCGGAACGGTTAGAGCAACAGCGTCGACAACAAATGCCGCAATCACTTGATTTTCAACATGCAAATTTGGTTAACAAGGAATCCAATTTGATCAATTTATTTGAGAATGACGCAGTAGTAACTAAAAATGGCTCAGACGATAGTAAAATTAAGCAAATTTCCCAGTTTCCAAAGAGGTCGAATAAAACGGGTAGGAATGAGCTCTGCCCCTGCGGATCAGGAAAAAAATATAAACATTGTCACGGCCAATTAACTTAATATGTCACTTTCACAAATTATTATTAAAACACCTGCAGAAATTGAGAAAATGCGTAAGGCTGGCCAATTGGCTGCCGAAGTCTTAGAAATCATAGAACCTTTTATAAAACCGGGTATAACAACCAATGAATTAAACGATATATGTCATCACTACATTGTCGATAAGCAAAATGCGATTCCTGCACCTTTGAATTATCGTGGATTTCCAAAATCTATATGTACCTCGGTCAACCATCAAGTGTGTCATGGAATTCCTGGTGGTCGGGTTTTAAAAGAAGGTGACTTATTAAATATCGATGTCACGGTTATCAAAGATGGGTATCACGGTGATACCAGTAAAATGTTTTTTGTGGGTAAACCTTCTATATTGGCGCAACGTTTAAGTCGTGTAACACAGGAATGCTTATATTTAGGTATTCGATTGATAAAACCGGGTACTTATTTAGGTAATATAGGCGCAGCCATTCAGGAATTTGCTGAATCAGCTGGTTTTTCTATTGTACGTGAATATTGTGGTCACGGTATAGGCCGACTGTTCCATGAAGATTTACAAGTTCTACACTATGGCAAAAAAGGCACAGGGATTCAGTTAGTTCCTGGTATGACCTTCACCATTGAACCCATGATTAACGCCGGAAAACGCTTTGTTAAGCTTTTACCCGATCAATGGACGGTCGTTACCAAAGACCATAGTCTATCAGCACAATGGGAACATACCCTGCTCGTCACTGAAAAAGGTTACGAGGTATTGACAAAGCGCAATGAAGAAAGCAATCAGATCTAGGCTAGTCGCATCCATTCTTTAACATCTTTAATTTTCAAAACCTTTGTCTAACTTGGTATAAATACTCAAAAGAAGGAAAACAGGGATTACGCATAAATTTACCAGAAATTG
>JAVHYG010000089.1:3737-6978 GCA_031119195.1 Rickettsiella sp.
TCAGTCAAAGCGCTATTCCTGAATACAAATATAAAAAGAGCACTACTTAGCATTCGACAAATAAAGCTCCCAGCAAAGCGGTTTGGAGTCGATCCTGCAACTTTTACGATGATTAAGTTCCTAGCAAAATATAATTTTTCACGTAAGTGCAGATAACCTATAGTAGCTAAAAAGATTATTGCTTTCAGCAAAGCAAACCCCTATAGTGCTAAGTTATTTTCATTTCAGAAAAAATAAAGCGTAAAAATAAGAGTAAAATATGTTAAAGCGCTTAATTGCTTGTCTTTTATTAGGGGTATTAGCTTTCGCACTCATTAGCTGCGATTTCAACCGTTTGAGTAAATCTAAAACTCCTCCCGTCGTCGTTGGTGCCAGCAAAGTCATAGTAAAACCTTGGCAAGAAACCGTTAAGGCCGTTGGTAGTTTAGCTGCAAGCCAAGGTATCGTCATTAAATCAGAAATAAGTGGTCATATTACTGCAATTTATTTCCGCTCTGGAGAAACAATTAAAGCCGGAGACCCACTTGTACAGCTCAATCCCGATATCCTTCAGGCAAAATTCGACGCCGCCAAAGCACAAACCCAACTAAGTGCAGCTGATTATGAACGTGCATTAACACTATTTAAACAAAAGGTATTTGCTAAAGCAGACATGGATAAAGCCTTAGCTACCTACCGTGCCAACCAGGCGCAGCAAACAGAAGCACAAGCCGCTTTAGCTCAAACACTTATTCGCGCCCCTTTTAGCGGTCGATTAGGATTACGTTTGGTTGATCAAGGTGATTACCTCGACCCTAGTAAACCCATCTCTAATTTAAATGAAATTGACCCCTTGCGTGTCGATTTTAGAATACCAGGAACAGATATGAGTAAAGTGGCAATTGGCGCTAAAGTAATTGTTCATAGCAGCGCTTATCCCAAGCAAACGTTTGTCGGCACTGTCTACGCTATCGATTCCCAGTTAGATCGTGATACACGCAGTTTGGGTGTGCGTGCAAGTCTTAGTAATACACAACAACGATTACTCCCTGGAGCCTTTGTTGATGTATCACTTGAAGTAGCCAAACCACAAACCTTAGCCACAGTTCCAGAAACCGCCGTTATAAGTGATGAAACAGGTGATTATGTTTATCGCATCATCGACCACGAAGCTATTAAAACACCCATATCTATTCTTTTTCATAAAGATGGAAAAATTGGCTTAACAGGATTAAATGCAGGCGAAGAGATCGTTAGCGTTGGTGGATTTAAAGTGTTGAATAAAGCGCCGGTCATCATTGGGAAGTAAATAATGCAATTTACCGAACTTTTTATTCGTAAACCAGTACTTAGCCTCGTCTTGAGTTTTTTTATCCTATTAATAGGTATTAAAGCTTTTTCATTATTATCAATTCGCGAATATCCTTCTATATCTCCTTCGATCATTACGATAAGCACCTCCTATCCTGGCGCTCCATCCGATTTAATGGAGGGTTTTGTCACTACACCCTTAGAAAATGCCTTAGGAGGAATCGAAGGTATTGATGTCATACAATCTTCGAGCAAACAAGGTGCAAGTCAAATTATCTTACAATTTAAATTAGGTTATGACTTAACAAAAGCAATGTCTGATGTTAGCAATGCGATTGCTTCCGTACGTAAACAACTTCCTAAAGCTGTACTCGATCCTGTCATTAACACAAGAGATCCCAATGCAGATCCAACGTTATTTATTTCATTTTCCAGTAATACACTTAGTCCTTCTGCTATCACAGATTATCTTACTCGTGTCGTACAACCACAATTACAGAACATACCCGGCGTTAGCAATGCAGAGATATTCGGCGATAGTATCTATGCCATACGTCTTTGGTTAGATCCTAAAAAAATGGCAGCGCACCAAGTTACTGCTAGCGATATTATCAATGCCTTAAATCAAAATAACGTACAAGCTGCTCCGGGCACACTACAATCGACTTGGCAAACAATTAATATTAGTGCCAATACGGGCATGAAAACCGCCGCACAATTTAACAATCTGATTATTCGCAATCAAAATAATTATTTAGTACGTCTCTCCGATGTAGGGCACGCAGTACTTGGCGTACAATCGGATCAAATGGATGCTAGCATTAATGGAAATAAACGAGCGGTTGTACTGGGTATTGTGCCACTTTCCACAGCAAATCCGCTCACTGTCGCGACAACTGTCAAAGCTTTGTTGCCGCAATTACAAGCTAATGCGCCTGACAATATTAAACTTAATTTAATTTGGGATGCTTCAACGTTTATTTCAGAATCTGTACATGATGTAGAGCGCACATTTTTTGAAGCCTGCCTTTTTGTATTTATTGTAATTTTTTTATTTTTAGGCACGTTCCGCGCCACCTTAATCCCCTTAATCACTATTCCTTTATCTATTCTCGGCGTTTGCACCGCCATGCTGGTATTAGGTTATTCTCTCAATATATTAACCTTACTGGCTTGGGTACTTGCTATTGGTTTAGTTGTCGATGATGCAATTGTTGTGTTAGAAAATATTCATCGGCATATTGAACAAGGTTTAACACCTTTTAAAGCAGCTATTGTTGGTGCTAAAGAAATTGGCTTTGCTATCATTGCGATGACGCTAACCTTAGCGGCCGTCTATGCACCTATCGGATTTATTAACGATATGACGGGTGTGTTATTTCGTGAATTTGCCTTCACCTTAGCCGCTGCTGTGGTTATTTCTGGCTTTGTAGCTCTAACGCTGACGCCGATGATGTGTTCAAAGTTATTAAATCATCAAGTAAAACCCTCCTCATTCATATCAAGAATCGATACGTTTATAAATAGTTTAACATTAACTTATAAAAAATATTTAACGCAGATATTGAAACATCGTAAAGCAATATTAATAGTCGCTGCTATTATTTTTATGGCTTGCTATGCACTTTTTAAAACTTTACCCGCTGAATTAGCACCTTCAGAAGATCAAGGCTTTATAATAACCTCAGCTACAGGACCTACGTCTGCAAATTTACCCTATATGGAAAAATATATGGGCCAAATTGAGCAAATTTATAAAACAATACCTGAAGTAGCGACTTATATAACGCTAACTGGAATGGGAACACTTAACAGCGGGCTTTCATTTTTAATTCTTAAACCTTGGAACGAACGCCATTCTTCAAGTGCAGACATTATTAAAACGTTATTTAAACGTTATTGGGGAATCACTGGGATACAAGCATTCCCTTTTAGTCCACATGCATTACCG
>JAVHYG010000090.1 GCA_031119195.1 Rickettsiella sp.
ACGTAAAATAGAGTTGCGGGCTTTTTCACCAAATTCTATACTTTTTGCCATTTTATATTCCTCTGAAAATTAAGGTTAAAATTGATTATTTATTTATGATTGCTATAGCATCATCTTCACGCATAACAATATATTCTTTGTCATCAAGTTTGACTTCAGTGCCTGCATATTTGCCAAACAGTATTTCATCGCCAACTTTAATTGACATTGCTTGCGTTTCACCGGATTCCAGCCGTTTTCCAGGACCAACTGCTACCACGATACCTTTAACTGGTTTTTCCTTTGCGCTGTCAGGGATGACGATACCGCCTTTTGATCTTGTTTCTTCAACAGCACGTTCGACAATCATACGGTCCTGTAACGGGACTATCATTTTGACTAATGATTTTTCTAATGTTTCAACACTCATTCAAATTTCTCCTTAAGAATTAGTACTACACATAATGAGGATATATAATTACCCCCCTGAAATTAAGAGGCTAATCATAATGGTGTTTGGTAAAGAGTACAAGTAACTGCTTACCAACACCCTCTATATGGGGGGGTAGGGGTGAGAATTCAAGTAATTTACGTTGTATTTTTGTGAAAGAAATCTGCCTTTAGAGGGATAAGTAGGGTTATGGTAAAATGAATTTAGGGCCATGTTGACAATTGTGCTAGGATGAGAAAAAAGAGTTATTTTTTGAGTGTTGTAACGAAGCATACTTGGGCATAGTAATGAAACGTAGAAAATAACCCTGTTTAGCTATCGTTGTGCAATTGTCAATACGCCCTAATTTAATTGATTAAGGACAGTGATGCATAACAAACAAGCGATTGAAACTAAGAAAGCCCCTTTGCCACTGGGAAACTATTCTCAAGCTATCCGGATAGAAAATACCGTTTATTTATCAGGCCAAATTCCTCTAAATTCCCAGGGAATTTTTATTGAAGAGGATATAGAAGCGCAAGTTAGACTAATATTTGAGAATTTAAAAGCAGTTGCCGAAGCAGCAGGCGGCGAGTTAAATCAATGCGTGAAATTAACTATTTTTCTAACTGATTTAGCAAATTTTTCTATTGTTAATGTGGTGATGGCAGATTATTTTAAATCTCCCTATCCTGCTAGAAGTACAATTGAAGTTTCAGGGTTACCTAAAGGTGCTAAAGTAGAGATAGAAGGTATTTTGGTGTTGGATGCTCATACTTGAATTTTTTGACCATGTTGTCGCTCAATTTGCAATCCACACATAATTATATAGATTACGGTTGCTATATTTTCGTGGCGCCTACCAAAAACCCAATTGCTGTGAGTATAAAATAGTTTTTTTTGCGGTTTTTTTTCCTAGTTTACATTGCTTCACGGAGAAAACCTAAGAAATTTCTTTTGTAGCGGAAGCTACATGATTATTCATATTTTCTCGTAAGTACCACAATAGACCTAAACCAGGAAAACATGCGGCTATGGCTAGTATGAAAAATATTGGCCAACTAAAATACGTTACAATCAATCCAGCAACAGGACCAATAAAAACTCGTCCCACACTCGCTAATGCCGAAAATAAAGCATATTGTGTCGCTGTATAACGATGGTCACATAAGCTCATAAGAAAAGCGAGAAAAGCGATGCTGCCCATAGCATTGCAAAAATTATCAGTAAAAATGGCAAATACTAGCAATCCATAATGGTGGCCGACTAAAGCAAGTTGTAATAACGCTAAAATTGCGCCAGCCTGTAAAATACCAAAATAAAGTAATGCGTGAAATAAGCGAATGCGTGTCATTAATAAACCGCCCGCTAAAAGACCTAGCATGGTTGCGGCGAAGCCAATCCCTTTATTAACAAATGCAACAGTGGTTAATGAAAAATCTAATCCTCGTATTAAAAAAGGTGTTGTTAAAGAAACACTGAGCGCATCACCAAATTTATAAAGAACAATAAATAGTAAAATTAGCCAAGCTGACTTTCTATTTAGAAATTCCTTAAAAGGATCAATCACTGCGTCGCGGAGACTAGTAGGCCTATTTTGTTGATTATTTACAGGTTCTTCACCAAACCAACTTGCAAAAAGTCCAATGCTCATTAGACCGGCCATTAGAAAATACATAGGACGCCAGCCTAAATATTCAGCTAATATAAGAGCAAGTGCACCAGAAACCAGCATGGCTATTCTGTAACCCCAACTGGTTAGTGTAGCTCCAATTCCCCGCTCATGGGGTTTTAGAACATCGGTTCTATAGGCATCGACGGCGATATCTTGCGAAGCAGAAAGGAAAGCAACGAGAAAGGCTAGACTGACTAAAAGAGAGGGGCTTATTTTGGGATCCGCTAAGGTCATGCCCGCAATCGCAAGTAATAAAGCGAATTGTGTAATAATCAACCAGCCGCGGCGGCGTCCTAATAAAGGAGGTATCCAGCGATCAAGCAAAGGAGCCCATAAAAACTTATAAACGTAAGGTTGGCCAATTAAACCCAAGCTACCAATTGCCAAAATACTAGCGCCAGTTACAGTAAACCAAGCCTGTAGAGTACTAGCAGTTAAAGCAAGAGGTAAACCTGATGAAACTCCCAACAATAGCGTGGCAAAAAGATTCCTTTTGTTGAGATGATTTGGCATTTGATAAAATTTCCCTAAAAAAAGAAATTTTTTTATTTCCTTTTTAGATTTTATGTTAACTATTAATTAGTATAATAGTCAGGATCAGCAATGACGCGTGATCGTCCTCCATTTCCATATTCAACTAAAACATGTTGGCCACGATTAAAAGTAGGCGTAGGCCCTTGAACAACAGAGATTAAGGATTTGTTGTGGAGTTTAACGACATATTCAACACCGGTTTGGGTAGTGAGCCCCTTCTGAACATGATTACCGGCTATCCCACCTAAAAGAGCGCCACCAATTCCAGCCGCTAAGCTACCATTTCCTCGGCCTATTTGAGATCCAGCAATAGCGCCTAAAGCACCGCCTGTTACTGAGCCGATACTAATGCCGGTTCCACTATCTGATACGTTTACGAAGCGACTATTGATGACAACACCTTTAACTACCCGATGTATTTGTCCTGCATTTCCAGTTGAATAGACATCTGGCGATAAAGAAGGTGCACAACCAACAAGTGTAGTTATCCCCAATACAGCCAATAAAAAGTAATTAATAAATTTCATAAATAACCTTTTTTATTATTTAAGGGTGTGCCCGTCATTTGGCATAATGTTGGTCAGACTGGACTCACGCGAAAAGCAGTCTTTTGTTGTATCACTTTGCAGTCACCTTTTCTGCGGTACTCATTTACATTTGAGTAAACTCCGTTCCTAGAAAAGTCGGCGCCGCGTGCTACAGCCAAAATTCAATTTTTCGCGTAAGTCCAGTCAGAAAAGTGCATTATTTAATATTTCTGCGTTTCGTTACTTAGATACCGTAGGTATGATCCGTTACGATACTCAAAAAACCGCGTTTTCTGATTCATCCTCGCTAAATGACGACATATCCAATAAGCTGAAAAAAACTATATATAGTTAATACTAATGATTAGATTCTTTTCCGTCAACATTTTATACCACTGTATTCTTTAGCTTGAAAGCAGAAATAATTCGCGACTGCGAATGCTTTTTCCTTCTAGTACATGATGTAAGGCAAGACGCAATAAACGTTTTGCATCGAGTAATTGATTAGTTGAGTTCCATTTTTCATCATGAATGGCTAGCAGAGATGAGCCAGAAAAAACAGATGACTTACTTACTATAGAGGTATTTAAGCAAACTACGAGTCCTTGACTAGGGATAAATTGATAACATTGATCCGGTAAAATAGCGTGTTGCGTTTGACTATCTTGATTAAGATGTAAAGCATAGCCTAGCTCAGCTAATAACCTTTTTTCAAATACACGTAATGCTACGTTGGGATTTTGCGTTAAGGTGTTTAAAGCTGTTTGATAAGTTTGAAAGAGCGTTGGATGAGGATCATAACGATAAAGCAAACGCATTAATAGTTCATTGATATAAAGTCCACATATTAAAAGTTTACCGGTTAGCTGTGGAGAAAAAAGTCCACTAGGTTCGGCATTCACTAAATTTAGTAACTCAGTTTTTCCTCGCCAAGAAAGTAATATAGGTATAAAAGCTTGTAACAAAACCTTGAAACGTGAATTTTTCCCCCGTATGCTTCGCGCTGCTTTAGCAATAAGGCTAATACGCCCTTGTTTTGAGGTGAAAGCATCGATGAGTAAACTGGTATCTCGGTAAGGTCGTGTGTGCAAAATATAGGCAGTTTGTAGTTGTGCTGCGTTTAACATAAGCGGCTAAAAAAGATAACTAAGTAATTTTTTATAAGAAATTTATCTATGCCTAGATAGGTTATTTTGTATAAAAATAAACTTGTGTTTTAGTAGGGTAATAACTTCCACTTCGTTTGGAAATCCAGTAATATCAGCTTATATAGTTATATTTTATTATTAAATACCAATATATAGCGTGTATGTTTATTAGGCAACAAAAATAAGACCGATTCTTAAAGAAAATAATTATCACTGTTTTTTTTATTCTTTAACTTATTAGTTAAGAGGAGCGACTTCATTGGCTGAAATTATTGTTATTACATCTGGAAAAGGTGGCGTGGGTAAGACGACGAGTAGCGCTGCTATTGCAGCAGGGCTTGCATTTCGAGGATTTAAAACGGTTGTTATTGATTTTGATATTGGTTTGCGCAATCTTGATCTCATTATGGGATGTGAGCGTCGTGTTGTTTTTGATTTTGTAAATGTTATTCGTAGGGAAGCAACTATTAAACAAGCATTGATTAAAGATAAACGACTGGAAAATCTTTATGTTTTACCTGCTTCGCAAACACGTGATAAAGATGCATTAACACAAGAAGGTGTGGAAAACATTCTAGAAGATCTTAAAAAAGATTTTGATTATATTATTTGTGATTCTCCGGCAGGGATAGAACGAGGGGCAACTCTTGCGATGTATTTTGCTGATAGAGCGATTGTCGTGAGTAATCCTGAAATTTCTTCGGTGCGTGATTCCGATAGAATGCTAGGTATATTGGATAGTAAATCTCGACGCGCTGAATTGGGTCTTGATCCTGTTAAGCAGCATTTATTATTAACGCGTTATTCATTAACACGTGTTCAAAAAGGTGATATGTTGAGTGTTGATGATGTGTTAGACATTCTTTCTATCCCTTTATTAAGTGTTATTCCTGAATCTCAAGCGGTGTTACGTGCGTCGAACTCTGGAGTTCCCGTTACTCTAAACGGAGAAAGTGATGCGCATCAAGCTTATGTAGATGCAGTTTCCCGTTTATTGGGTGAAGAGGTGCCCTTTAAATTTGTTAAACAAGAAAAGAAGGGTTTATTACGCCGTCTCTTTGGTCGTGAGGAAGTAGCAACATGAGTTTATTGAATTATATTTTTCGAAATCGGCAAAAAAATACTGCTTCGTTGGCTAAAGAGCGATTGCAAATTATCGTTTCGCATGAACGAAGAGCAGAACATAATGCTGATTTTTTGCCAAATTTACAGCGAGAACTGATTGAGGTTATTGCTAAATACGTCGATATTGATCAAGACCAAGTTAAAGTTGAATTGGAACGCGCAGGGAATTGTTCTGTATTGGAATTGAATATTACTTTACCTAACAACACCGAAGTAGTAGCCGAATAACCCTTTACATACACGAAAAGTTATATTTGGCGTAGTGCTTTGTTCTCGTCTTTGTCTGCGCTACCCATTTACGCATATAAACTCCGGTCCTCGGTTATCGTTTGGCTTGAACTTAAGCCTATTACTTGCTTATGCAAGAGATCTATTATTTTTTTCTGGATTGTTTTTCGATGCTCGTACCATTCTTTTAGTATGGAGGGATTAAACGTTTCTCACCGGGTTTGGATACGGCTACATAAACTAGTTCAGCATCTGATACTTTGATTTCAGTTAATTGTGTTTCGCCTTCTTGGTAACGTTCTGCATAAACTTCTACTTTTATGGTTACAGATGTGTTACCGACTTTAATTACTTCTGTGTAAAAACTCGCGATATCGTAAATGAATAAGGGTTGTAGAAATTTTAATTCTTTAACCGCAACGGTAACAACAGGGCCTTCTGCACGTCTAGCGGCTGCAATGGCGCCAGCGATGTCAATCTGTGACATGAGCCAGCCTCCAAAGATATCTCCTCCCTTATTTGCATCGTTGGGTCTTGTTTTGACGCGTAAGGTAGGATTTAATTGATCGATATTGCCCACAACAAAACCTTGCCTTTAGTAGGATAATGAAGACTCTAGTATATACCCATTGTATTTAAAATTGTGAATTCACAATTTAATACATACTTTTTACGATTCTCACCTTAAATGCCTGCGTAAACTTTGCAGGGGTATGGCATGTGATTATGCCGATCGTAATGTATTTGAAAAGTTCGTACCTTCAAATGTTGCAATTACTGCGTGGCATAGGCTTTTGTGATTAAAACTCAGTTTTTTTAACCTGCCAGATGAGATGTTCTTGTTATTTCTTATTAAATAATCTAATAGATTTTCTTAATTCTTATATAGTAGAATAACGTGGGATGGGCCTGCAACGAATGATTTTTTTGGATCAGTGACTGACTGGACTTACGCGAAAAGCCGTCTTTTGTTGCCAACTTTTCTGGGTACTCATTTACATTTAAGTAAACAGTGTTCCTCGAAAAGTCGGCGCCGCGCTACATCCAAAATTTAATTTTTCGCGTAAGTCCAGACTGAGATTATTTTTGGTATGGCAATGCGTAAAATCCGTTTGTAATACACAAACATTAGAATAATTAAAATTAAGGGTTTTGTAT
>JAVHYG010000091.1 GCA_031119195.1 Rickettsiella sp.
AAACAAAATATTACTGCGATTACAACAGTAGAACAAGTTTCAGCGGTAAGCGATGCTCTAGGTAAAAAAACTTCTGCTTTTATATCTGTTTTTGCAGGACGAATCGCTGATACCGGCATTGATCCCGTACCCTTAATGAGTAAGGCAGTTGAAATTCTAAAAGAGTGTGTTAATCAAAAACTTATTTGGGCAAGTACGCGAGAGCTACTAAATATCTTTCAAGCTGCAACGATAGCGTGTCCAATTATCACAGTTACCAATGCTATTTTAAAAAAAATAAGTTGGATTGGGAAAGATTTGAATGAAGTTTCATTATCTACCGTAAAAATGTTTAGTGAAGATGCAATAAAATCGGGTTTTGTATTATAAAATGTAATTGTAGCATTAGATTTTTGGTTAAGGATGACGACTTTGAGCATTACTTATTCTTTTCGACGTTTTTTGGGGATAATTTTACTGTATTCAGTTTTTAGTTTAGCTTTACTAGCGCCTATTTCAGGTAATGAGGCTATACCCAGTCAGGCATGGGATTTTATTCCACATACTATTAAAATTATTCAAGCAGTGGCTGCTTTACAAGAAGGTCAATTTCCAATTAGGGTAGAACCTTTAGCCCATAATGGCTTGGGTTATCCCTCTTTTCAATTTTATTCACCCTTCGTTTTTACCATTGCAGGTTACATACATAAATTTTTTTCGCCATCTAATCCTTTTGTTGCGTTAAAAATGACACTTTGGTTGTCGATTATACTAGGAGGGTTTTATATTTACCGTTTAGCCAAAGAAGTAAATAAACAAGAGATAAGCGCCTTATTAGCTGGGATAGCGTACATGGCCGCACCTTATTTGTTAATTAACGTTAATGCCCGTGGAGATTTTACAGAGGTAGTTGGCCAAGGAATTTTACCCGTCGTTTTATACTATACCTATAAGACTTACTTTTCTGAAAATTATGCTATTAAAAACCTATTTATAACGGGCTTAACATGGGCACTTCTTGCTATGACGCATTTAGTTACTTTTGTAAATGCATCGATAGTGATGAGTTCATTTTTTATTTTTTTGAAAAAAAATAACCATTTAAAGAGTCTATTTTGGATTGGGTCAGCTTATCTATATGGATTTTTATTAGCATTCTGGTTTTTAGTACCAGTTATGCAATATGCTGCAATACTAAATATAGGTGGACAAT
The DNA here is from genome assembly GCA_031119195.1 of Rickettsiella sp. Taxonomy (GTDB): domain Bacteria; phylum Pseudomonadota; class Gammaproteobacteria; order Diplorickettsiales; family Diplorickettsiaceae; genus JAVHYG01. Next base: position 1,193 of record JAVHYG010000091.1, read on the forward strand.
TATTTAATCCTATCGCGTCTGCTTATTTAACTCCACTGCCTAGATTATTGGCTATTACCTCTACCAGTCTTATGTGGTTTCCGAAAGGCACACTAGCAGAACAAATGTTTTCACCAGCGTTTTATCCTGGTATTGGTTTGATTATGTTGTTGGCAGCAGGAATTTCTTTTTATAGACTTTATATAGGTGATAATATATTTAAAAATTCAGATGGATTGAAAAATATAGAACAGGCGCTTTTGTGGATTTTTTTGTTGACCCTTTTTTTAACATGGTCACCTATTGATTTTTGGAAATTTCTTCCTCATGTTTTAGTTATAACACAGTTCTCTTATCGTTTTTTAGCTCAATTAATGTGGGCGGGTGCATTGTTAGTTTCTTTAGCTGTCACAACCTTAATCAAGCCTGGATATTCTAAACAAGCCTTGTGTTTGGGGGTAATAATTATTTTATTAAGCAGTAGTAGCTGGTTATTAACTTATCATACAACTTCTTTTTCTATTGAAGCGATAAAAAAATATGCTACTGGGGGTTTAGCACAGACAGATTATTTGTTGAAGGAATCGTTTATTTCTAATGTTAAGTTTTCAAATAGCCAGAAATCAACCCGTCTTAAAAAAAACTCAGATTCCGATTTTTTTTCCGTTTTACCTACGTTTAAATTTAAAGAAGTACAAAAAAGTTGTGTAAAAATAGGAAAAAAACTTAGTTGCCGTTTGTCGGTATCTAGTCCAAGTTTATTTGAATTTCCTTTTCTTTATTATCCGGATTTACTTAAAGTAATGGTGGATGGTCAGAAAAAAGTTGATTATTTGCCTTCTAAAAATGAAAATTATTGGCTAGTTAAATTGCCTTTGAGTGCAGGAACACATGTAGTGAGCATTACATTTGCAGGTCTTATTTGGGCTAATTGGGTGAGTGGATTAGCTTGGCTTGCCTTAGCAGTTGTATTTTCTGTTAGTTTGATAAGAAAAACATACTTAAATTTATCACGAGCTGAGAAATTTAATTTAGCTTAACCGGTTTAGGAGTTATATCTAAAAAATTACGAACTTTTAAGAAAAAAATACGTTATATCCAACACTTGAATTGTATATTCGTAATTTTAAGTGCTTTTTTATCGCGCTGTGATTGGAATTCCGCTCGCAGTGACTTTAAAAAGTTCGTTTTTTTTCGAGTACGAGCGATATATTTCTAGCTACATAGAAAAAATGTATATCTGATTTTGGTAGTCAGATAGTTTATTTAAAATAGAAGTTAAGGATGACGCAATTATTCTCAGCATTTATAGCTTTCTTAATAACGTTGTTGTGCATCCTATTACTAAAACCTTTAGCTGTGCGGCTTGGTTTAGTAGATGCGCCAAATAATCGTAAACATCATCAAGGCGATATTCCACTCATAGGTGGTTTAGCCATGTTTGTTGGCTTTTTAGCTGCGCTATTAACATTACCTATTTCATTACAACATTATCGTAGCTTCATCGCCGGGTCCGCTTTACTTGTTTTTGTTGGGTTATTAGATGATTTTCATGAGCTTTCTCCTAAGAGTCGATTTTTAGCTCAGATTTTTGCTTTATTATTAATGTTTTTTTGGGGTGGAGTAAAGTTAACGCATCTGGGCAATTTATTTTTCTATAGAGAGATAGGGCTAAGTATTTATAGTCTACCTGTTACTGTAATTGCAGGATTAGGGATTATTAACGCTATTAATATGACAGACGGTGTTGACGGATTGGCAGGAACGTTAGTACTTAGTGCATTATTACTATTAATTGAGTGTGCAATATTAAATCAACAATTTATAGCCGTTTATATTTTATTATTAATTATCGCAACGGTATTGGCTTTTTTATGTCTTAATTTTAGATGGCCCGGCTGTTTACATGCGAAAGTTTTTATGGGAGATGCCGGAAGTATGCTTCTAGGTTTTATTTTAGTTTGGTTTTTAATCGAACTTTCTCAGACAGCCCCACACGCAATAACCCCAGTCACGATGCTGTGGCTTACGTCATTGCCTTTGTTTGACACGACTACAGTAATGCTTTATAGAGTAAGCAAAAAAAAATCAATTTTTTCTTCTGATCGACAACATTGTCACCATTTACTCATTGGCTTAAATTTATCGCATGCTGCAATTAGTCTTATGCTAGGAAGTATAAATTTAATATTAGGAGTTATCGGCTTAATAGCTTTTTACTATCGATTAGCAGAAGGTATCATGTTTATTAGTTTTTTAATCCTTTTTATGTTTTATTTTATGTGCGTAACTTATTTACGATTATGGCTTTATAGAAAGAAAAATAGTGTAGTTTTTGTGCATTTATTAAGTAAAAACTAAAAAATACTTGCATTCTTTTATAATTATGTATAAAAACTAAATTGTTACTAGAGATTGTATAGTGCCCTTTAATACTATAAGTTTAGTAACAGAAAAATTTTTCTTAATCCATTTTTTTTATTATAGGGGATAGATGATCATGATCATGAAAAAAACGGGACTTGTTATTGCTGCCGCTGCCGCTGCTATCATTCTTTCAGGTTGTGCCACTGGCGCGCGTAATATACCTGAAAATGCGCCAATTTGTGAAACGCCTTGTGCAGCACCATGCAATACCTGTAAATGCATGAGCCAGTGTAAACAAGTGTATAAACATAAACGACATCATCGTCGTCACAGAGCAGAAAATGCACAAGCGCAAATGAATGCATAAAAATTAATTTACCGCTGTTTGATAGCTTTCCATTAGCAAACGGTGTGTGTAGAATAAAGCCGCATATTGATATGCGGCTTTTTTTTATATTGTTTTATAAGAAGCGTATTTTTAAAATAAGGTAACAAGCGGTATTGATTACTGATAATGCAAAAGTAAATTGTACCGCAATTAAAAACTCCATTACATAATAAGTATTTGTTCTGTAGATTGCAGATGCAAATATAAGTGAGTGTAAAACTTTATTAGAAGGTTATTTTCTAATGGATTTTCTCGGTTTTGGTCTTGGTTTGCGCGCGCAACATTTTTCTAATATTTTGGAAACTCGTCCTGACATCGATTGGTTTGAGGTTATTACAGAAGATTATTTAGTGTCAGGCGGTAGACCTCTCTATTATCTTAATCGTATTCGTGAGTTTTATCCTTTAGTTATGCATGGCGTATCTTTATCCATAGGAAGTTGTGATCCCATCAATTTCGATTATTTAAAAAAAGTAAAAGCATTAGCGTCATCGATAAAACCTATATGGATTTCTGACCATTTGTGTTGGACAGGCGTTAATGGTTTAAATCTTCATGATCTTTTACCACTTCCCTACACGGAAGAAGCGTTAAAACACGTAGTGGAACGTGTTAAACGTGTACAAGATTTTTTAGGACAACAAATTTTATTAGAAAACGTGTCAAGCTATATAGAATATCAAGTATCGAAGATGAAAGAGTGGGATTTTTTAACGGCTATTGCCGAACAAGCAGATTGTTTTATTTTGTTAGATATTAATAATATTTATGTTAGTGCAGTAAATCATCATTTTGATCCACTAAAATATTTAAATAATATTCCAATACATCGTGTTCAGCAATTTCATTTGGCAGGACATAAAAACTTTGATAATTATATTATCGATACGCATGATGCACCTATAATCGAGTCGGTTTGGTCGCTTTATGCCGCGGCTGTACGTCGCTTTGGTAAAATTTCGACAATGATAGAACGCGATGACAATATTCCAGAATTACCCGAATTGTTAGCAGAATTACAACAGGCAAAACAGATAGCAAAAACAGTATGGAAAGAGGAAAATGCAACTATTAGCTAATCTGCAAAGTGCATTACAAAATCATTTATTAAATGAGGATGCTTCTATTACGCATCAATTAGTTAGGCCGGTTAATGGAAGACTTGCTGAACGTTTGGCTGTTTATGCAAATGCCTATCGTTGGCGGCTTATCGATGCATTACATACAGAGTATAAGTTGTTACATAGCTATCTAGGCGATGAGCGATTTGCTGAGCTATCAGAGGCCTATATTGATGAATATCCTTCACGTTTTTATTCTATTTCTGCTTTTACTAAACAATTGCCTCAGTTTTTGCTCACTTATGAACCAAAACAATCTTATCTGAGCGAATTAGCAGAGCTTATTAGGGCATTAAGTTTAAGTTTAGAATCTAAAGATGCATCTCTTCTTAATGCCAACGCATTAATCGAAGTTCCCATGCAAAACTGGCCTTCTCTTTGTTTTAAGTTTCATCCATCTGTACAATGTTTAGTATTTCAATGGAATACCTTTGCTTTATGGAAGGCATTAGTACAAAAACAGACGCTTCCTAAACTATACTCACATCAATTAGGTTTTCGGCAAGGGGCTGCGAAAGTAAGCGAACAGCCTAGTAAAATATATAACGATTGTGAACCTAGCAGCAATACAGTCGAAAGCGCAAAAAGGATGCAGCATAAAGAAAATTCATATTGCATTGTTTGGCGTAAGGAATTACAGTCATATGCTAATAGTTTAACAGAGCCTGAGGCCAATGTTTTTCAAACTTTACAATCAGGTTCTTGTTTTGTGGATGCGTGTGAAGCTCTTTATACAAGTGGCTTAAGTAATGAAACTGAAGCGGCTACATTAGTTGCTAATTGTTTAACGCGCTGGCTGAATGATCATTTGTTTTCGGAGGTTTATATTCCCTAAATGGCAACACGGTATATTTTTATTACAGGGGGCGTTGTATCTTCTTTAGGTAAGGGCATTGCGGCTGCTTCTTTAGGGGCAATTCTAGAATCGCGGGGCCTTAAAATTAGTTTGCTTAAACTGGATCCCTATTTAAATGTCGATCCAGGGACCATGAGCCCGTATCAGCACGGCGAAGTGTTTGTTACTGAAGATGGTGCAGAAACAGATCTCGATCTGGGTCATTACGAGCGATTTGTTACAGCTAAAATGACTCGAGATAATAATTTTACAGCGGGTCAAATATATGCCGAAGTATTGCGTAAAGAGCGGCACGGTGATTATTTAGGCGGAACTGTTCAGGTGGTTCCTCATGTGACAGATGAGATCAAGGGTGCCATTATTAAAGGTGCTAAAAATGTGGATATTGCATTAGTGGAGATAGGAGGAACCGTAGGAGATATTGAATCACTGCCTTTTTTAGAGGCGATACGCCAATTGCGTATTGAGAAAGGTAGTCAACAAACCTTATTTATCCATTTAACCTGGGTACCTTATATCAGTACGGCGGGTGAAATTAAAACCAAACCTACGCAGCACTCTACAAAAGAATTAGGCTCTTTTGGTATTCAAGCGGATATATTAATTTGTCGATCGGAAAAAGAAATTCCAGAGCAGGCGCGAGAAAAAATTGCTTTATATACCAACGTAAAAAGAGCGGGTGTTATTTCATTACCGGATGTAGATGATATTTATCTTGTACCTCTATTGCTACATCAGCAAGGACTTGACGAAATGGTATTGCAATGTCTTTGCT
>JAVHYG010000092.1:0-6274 GCA_031119195.1 Rickettsiella sp.
CAATGGGAGTAATTAATTTTTCCATGTTTTTATAAACTCATCGAAATGAGGTTTTTTTTCTTGAATGATATATTCTCGAGCATAAGCACATTCTTTTTGATAGGCTTCGGGAGTTAATTTTCCTCGTATTAGTTCAAATCGTAGGTAAATTAAATAGGTATTGAGTACATCTGTTTCACAGTAATTGCGAATGGCTTCAAGTTTTCCCTCTAAAAAATAATTCCAGACTTGTGAACCGTCCATGCCCAATTTTCCAGGTAAACCCAACATCAATGCAATCTCCGTAAGGGGTGCATTTGAGCGGCCTTGATAGCCTGCTAATATATCCATTAAATCGCTGTGGCGATAGTGATAACGGCTCAGATAATTATTCCATCGGAAGCTAACATCGCCGTCCTCCCCAATATTCCAATAGCTAGGACTGCTGATGCCATATAATAATGCGCGATAATGTAAAACTGGCAGATCAAAACCGCTACCATTCCAGGAAACCAAAAGCGGTAAGTATTTTTCCAAACATTTGAAAAAGGAATCAATGAGTTCTTTTTCACTGGAATCGATTTTACCCAAAGAAGCGATTTTAAAGTGCTCTTTACTGCGTAAAGCGCCTGAAATGGCCACAATGCGTTGTAGGTGAGAGGGCAAAAAAGGAGAAGTAGAGCCTGTTTTATCTTGACGTTTTTTTAGCATTAGTTTAGCAACTTCCTTGTCACTATCACTTTCTATTTGATAAAGCAGCCGGCCATTTTCTGTATCAGGGATTGTTTCGATATCAAAAACAAAAATATTCATAACTTCATAATTATTGAGATAAGATAGAGATTTAATATATAGTTTCTGGCTTTTTTATCCTTCTTTAATGAGCAAATCCCTATAGAAAAAGGAATTTGCTCATTAAAGAAGGATAAATGAGAAACTTTCAAAATTTTGATTATGAATGGCATAAAAACATAATTTTTGCTTCTTGGCTAGAAGTGCCGTTACGCGAACAACAAACTAGGGTAAAATCTGCTAGTAAATTGAAAAGTTTGAACAAATTGAGATAAATTTAAGAGATGAGAATTATTTTATTAGGTAGTCCGGGGGCGGGAAAGGGTACACAAGCGAAATTTATTACCGATCGATACCATATTCCGCAAATATCTACAGGTGATATGCTACGTTCTGCCGTCAGACAAGGTACAAAAATAGGTTTGCAAGTAAAGACAATTATGGATGCGGGTCAATTAGTATCAGATGACCTTATCATTGCTTTAGTTGAAACACGAATTGAGCAAGACGATTGTAAAAATGGTTTTTTATTTGATGGTTTTCCTCGTACCTTACCTCAGGCGGAAGCGATTAGGAAAAAACATATTTTTATCGATTTTGTTATTGAAATAGCTGTAGATGACGAAGAGATTGTGAAACGTCTCAGTGGTCGACGCATTCATCCTGGTTCAGGTCGAGTTTATCATCTTATTTATAGCCCACCTCGTATTCCTAACAAAGATGATATAACGGGAGAAGATATTATCCAGCGAGAAGATGATTCTGAAGAAATAATTCGAGAACGTTTGGAAGTCTATCACCAACAAACCAAGCCTCTCGTTCGTTATTATCAGAGTTGGCAACATTCAGCTGAGCCAAGGGCGCCACATTTTGTTCGAATTAATGGTTTGGCAAATGAGTTGGAAGTGCGTGATCAGATATTTAGCGCACTAAATAATTGATTTTTTTTATTAAAATGGATTTTAAAATTATAAGTAATAACATTAAGTAAATCTCTTGTGAATTGAGTTTTAAAGCTTAATAGTTATGCCACTATTTAATAAGAAATTATAAATTTCCTTATCTAGGTCGTAGGCTAATCTTAAAGCGCTATAACCATTGTTGTCTAGCTTGTAAGGGTCGGCTTTTCTTTTACCAAAACTCTAACCATCTCTAAATTTCCATTTTTAACAGCCAATATTAATGCTGTAGTACCATAGTTAGTAGTCTCATCAATGTTTGCACCATTATCTTATAAAAGCTGTGCAATATCAGTGTGATCAGAATTATTGTCGGGTTCGAAGTTAGCGGCAAGCGATAGAGACGTATGTCCATGTGCAGAACGTAAATTAGGGTTGGCGACGTATTTAAGTAAAAGTGCAACACTGCGTTGTTGACCAAGTTCAGCTGCGAGCATCAGAGGTAAATATTTATGCTCTTTTAATACTACATTAGGATCTGCGCCCGTGATTAATAAAGTATGGATTGTATAAAGGTCCTTCTTTTTAATAGCCTTTTCTAAGGTATCATGGTGGATATTTATTGCATCATAACTTACTTCGTAGCTTTCTTCTCGAAATAAGGGATTTATGTAAATATTAGCCGCATTTTTTGTATCTAAAGCTTGTGTTGTGGAAACTTGCAAAAACAATTGTTTATATTTTTAAGTGTAAAGTAAGGCATAAAAAAACACTATTCAAATGTTACCAACTATAAAACAGAGTAAAGTTCAATGCAAGCATTCTGCCATATTATGTTAATATGGCAGAATATCTAGAATATTAATTTTGTATATAGTTTGTTAGATAATATTGAATGCTAGGTTCACTTATTATCTGTCATACATCATCAATAAATCAAGCTACTGATTCAATATTATCAAACAAGGTTTTTAAATGATCCACAGCCATTTTCATATGGTCATACCGAACTTTATGTAAATCTTCAAATGTAACTAAAATTAGTTACACTACCTTTAAAATTTTTAACCTAAAACTGGGGACAGTGAGTATTTATTGTAGTAGTCTCATAGTTTACTAGAGCGTTATAGACTTCGCTATGTTTATTTATAAAGGCTAACATCACTGCCGTTACGCCATTTATATTTATTTTATTAGATCGGCTTTATTTGTTAACAACATTGTCACAATATCAGTGTATCCTTTAGCGGTAGCTTTCATTAAAGCGGTATTTTTCGTAATTAAAGATTGTTGGTTAAGATTAATCGGTGATTGTTTCTGATTTAGTAAAATTGAGACAACCTGGGTATGCCCAGCGTCAGCAGCTATCATAAGTGGATTTTCTCCGATGTCTGTTAAGGCATTTGGATTGGCTCCATAAATAAGTAATGCATTAACTATTTCACCGTTTTCATTAGAGCCAGCTGCAAAACACAGGGGTGTTGTATTAAATTTTGTCCCTTTTTCTGTATTAGCTCCTTTTTTTAATAATTCTTGTACACAAAAAAAATGCCCCCCTATTGTTGCTAAAGCAAGTGCTGTGTGGCCGTGTAAATCAGTTGCATTTATGTCACATTTTTTGTAACTTAAAAGTGTTACTATAGCTTCTAAATGACCTTGCTCTGCTGCACACATGAGTGGTGTATAATTATGGTATTTTTTACTAGATAGATTTATATCTTCTCCATCTTCTATTATCTTTTTTATTGTAATAACATCATTTTTTTTTGCGGCAAGAATAAGTAAATGTTCGTGATCCTTCATTAATAATGATTTTAATTCAGTTCCTTCTAAAGGATCGACGGGTTTTATCGGATTGCTAGCTTTGTCAGGAATCCATTGTTTAAGTCTTTTGCTTATATTGCTTAAAAGAGTAATATTGGAAAAAGTACGCATATTATTTTTAATATAATTTAAGTTATGTTCGTAATGTTTTTTTACATACACAACTTTGTTTAGGTTTTTATTATATCCTTTAGAGTTTAGTCTAATTTTTTTGTTAGGTATACTCGTTGTTCTGTATTCAGATCGATTTAGCTTAATTTAATAAGAACAAAAATAATTCCTTAATAAGTAATGTCTATACTTTGCATTTCTTGTATTAAAAATGACTTAGAAATGCCTAACTTGAAAGAGAATTCACATATCTTAAATAAAATTAAATGGCTTCGGGAATAATCGCGAGAATAACAGATTTAGATTTTCCAAAAATCACGAGGGACGATTTTTATAATTTGCGACAGCAACTTCTTTTAGATTTACAAAAACCTTTTAAAAAGTTTGAATCAAAAATGGAAAATTCCATATCAAAGCAATCTAAAAAGCTGATACGACCTTTTAAAGATGTAGTTTTTTCTGTAACAGAGTATTTACAACGGAGATTTAAAGAATCTATTGCTGAAGAAGCACACTCTGTAGCTGGTTCTAACGGTATAATGCAATTAAAAAAACAATTTAAAATTACCAAAGAGGACCTACATAACTATTTTTCTACAGCAGAAGATGTATCTATTCATATAGAACTTGTGTGCTGCGTCAAGCTTAAAGTTATCTTTTACTTACAAGTAAACAGCGATTCTAAGCATAACATGTCTAGAGACATAAATTGGCTTAAAAAGTCTTATAGTTAAATCTTAGTTATGAATTGATTGGGAAGTTAGGTAATTGGACTCCTCAAATCTTAAATTGAGATAAAATAATTTGTTAATAATGCTTATCTATACTAGGAGTTACTTACCTTTAAATAATGTAAAAAAATGTTAACAAAAAATTTACATCTACAAAAAAAAGTTGAACACCTATCCCAAATTATTGAAAAAATTAGAGATTTATATTTTCAAGATATGCCTGAAGCAAAGTTAGAAAGCTTAAGTAATGAGTTATATGTAGCATTACATAAGCCCTTGAAAAAAATTGAAGAAAAAACTACCCCTTTTTCCATTAAGATCGGTAAATCTATGAGACAATTGAAGAAAGGGGTTTCTTCTATTGCTGAAAGTCTATTTGGCAATAACAAAAAATTTCTGGCTAAAAATTTAAAGGAAAAAGATGCAAGTATAGAATTATTTGCTAGACTTTTTTTACTTTTTAATTTGCTTAGAAAAATACAGGATTCTCCTAATAAGTCTTGGCCTCTAAACATACAGTTCAAACTAAATATTGTTGAACTCAAGAATTATATACAAAAAAATTTATATCACTTAACTAATTTTTTAGATAACTTTCAAATAAATGAGACCCAGTTTGCTGCTGAAATAACAAACTGGATAGATTTGCCAGACATTTCTGGAAAAGAATCCTGTCAAATATTTTTTAGACTATTTGATGCTTATCTAACAAAACAACCACAAGCAACTAAAGAAAATTTTGTTAGTAATTTAACAAAAGAAACTATGATGCCTGCATTATTTCAAGTGATAGATAATACATTAAGGTTGAAAAGTTGGCTAAAGCAAATTCCAACGACAGAAAATATTTCTCCTCATAATGATATAGCTTCTTCTGATAACAACCGTAAGGAGAATATTGACCACTTGCAGTCAAAACCAAAGCCTAGAATTTTATCAGTGCGTCCAAAAAGTCCACCACCACCTCCACCTAGCAATAATGAGAACATAAAACGTAATCTGCTAAGTCCAACACGTCCTGCTCCCCCAATTCCATCTCCTCCGGCCCGTCCACCACGTGGAATCAAACGATATTCTCATGTTCGTTTATTCTTTACTTCCCCTGTTATTTCTGACGAAGAAAACAGCATTTCTTCCAGCGGACCAAATTTTAATAATTCACACAAATCTTAATTTTTGAAAAGGCGCCACACACTAAGCTAGGTGTGTGGCTTTCCCTTCAGAAGTTTTATTTTTTGGGGGCTCTATGTATGTACTCAACTGTTTCATGAGGATGTTGAGTGTTTATTTGGCTTGATTTTCGGGGTATATTTTGATAAAAGTTAACAGATGTGTTTACTTGAGAGGAACGCTCTCCATAAAGTGGTGAATAATAATGACTATTATTATGAGATGGCTTAGATTGCGGGTGCTGAGGTCTCAATGAGTTAAAGTTAACGTTATTGTAAGTATTTATTCGAGAACTGTGAGGGGAACTACTAATGTTATTATCGCTGAAAAAATTAGTTCTGTTAGTAATCCTTTCATAAATGTGACTGCCGACATCTGTGCTTCGAAAGCTGCTATCGCTGTGAGTAAAGCTACTGGAATTTCTAGAACCTATATCATTCTTGGTCGGAATAATTAATTTGCTTAATGCATCGTTAAGGGTGCGACTAAACACTTGCTGCACATCAATTTCTTGTTTTTCTATTACAGCAGCTGTTATGGCAAGACAAGATATTATTTTTTCATTTTTTATTATATCAAATGATTCCGGAAAAAAAGGTTGAATTTTATTTACAAGCTCTCTAGTTATTTTTAATTTTTTAAAGCTTTCTAATTTTTTGGGATTTTTACAGCATTTTTTTGCTATTTTCATTAAGTCTTCAGCATTTTTTTTTGCCATAAAAAAAAGTATTGTTTCTTCTTTGCTTAATGCCTGATCACTATCAGGGT
>JAVHYG010000092.1:6284-6586 GCA_031119195.1 Rickettsiella sp.
TTCTTAATTTTAAGATATTAAATTGAACGTGATCAAGTCCTTTAAGTTTTAATTCTTTAGTAAGTTTTTCTATGACTGCTAGCGTTGATAACAGACACATAAGCTCTAAAAGTGGTGATGTTCCTTCGGGTATTAAGGATAGCATTTGAGATTTATCATTAGGATTTATAATCTTTGCTACTGCTTTGTCTGAAAAAAATGAAAATAGCTCATAAAAATGGGGAACGAGTAAATAAAAAATTGCTGCGGGTAGAACAATGTGTGCTATTGCCCCTACAGCATTTCCAGCGCCAGAGCTAAGT
>JAVHYG010000093.1 GCA_031119195.1 Rickettsiella sp.
AGTACTTAAGATAAGTTTACGTGATTAATTTGCCTACTTATTTGGGGGAGAGCCAGTTCATATCACTTCGGAAAGAGGCTTATATGTTGCAATCTATTCGTGATCGAACCCAGGGCTGGCTAACGAATACAGTAATTGGATTATTAATTATTGTTTTCGCATTATGGGGAATTCATGGGTATTTAGAACTAAATAATGAAAGTGGAAATAAGATAGTTGCAAAAATAGCTGGCCAAACACTGTCACAACGTGATTTTGATAGTGCTTATCAGCGGCTTTATCGACAAGCTCAAATACAGTTGGGTATAGCAGCTTTGAATAATGAAGTAACGAGCCAACTAAAAAAACAAACAATTGCTCAATGGTCGTTGTCAGAAGTCTTGTCACAATCTGCTTTACAGGAGAATTACCGCTTAAGTCAGTCAGCAATAAATAATGTTTTATTAAACCTACCTATTTTTCAATCGTCAGGTCGTTTCTCAAGTACGCGCTTTTACAGTGTATTAGAAGCTTTGGGATATACGGAGTTAAGTTTTTTATCAAACTTAAAAAAAACACTGTTAATTGATCAAGTGCGGCAAGGGTTGACGCAAACTGCTTTTTCTTTACCAGAAGAGTTTGACAGGGCAATTGCGCTGACGCGTCAAAAAAGAGATTTTGCTTACACTATTATTCCTAGCACACAGTTTTCTGAAAAGCAGCTGCCTGTTTCTGCTGCACAAGCCTTAGTTTACTATCAACATAATAAGGACCAATTTGTTCAGCCAGAACAAGTGAGTATTGAATATATTCAACTTTCTTTAAACAATGTAAAAAATGATAAAGTATTTGTAGATAAGAGAGATAGACTTGCTAATTTAACTTTCACGCATCCTGATTCTCTAGAAAGTGCAGCTAAAGCACTGAATTTATCTATTCAATCTACACCTTTATTTGGTAGAAAAGGAGGAAAGGATTCATTAACAAAAAATGCTAAAGTTATAGCAGCAGCGTTTAGCCGAGATATTTTGCAAGGAAATAATAGTCCTGTCATTGATCTAACTAATGATATTTCTATTGTAATGCGCATTAGACAACACAATGTCGCTATGGTTCAGCCTTTTTCTAAAGTAAGAGCTCAGATCTTACAAGCTTTGCAGAAAAAAATGATAACAGAAGAGGCTAATAAGGTAGGAGAAAAACTACTGCGTGAATTAAAAACAACGGGTGTATTTTCTGAAAAAACAAATAAATTGCACTTAGATTGGCACATTATAAATAAAGCTACTCGTAATTCTGATAAAGTTTCGTCTCCGATACTTAATGCAGTATTTAATTTGTCATCTCCAAAGAAGTCAGAAGGAGTTACATCTGTAACGGGTTTTTCTTTACCCAATGGAGAGTATGTTTTAATCAAGTTGATTGCTGTTCATGAAGGGACAAACAAAGATTTATCGTATTCACAAAAAAAAGCATATAGTAAAGAATTAGTGAAAAGTTTTGGGCAGTTGGATTATGATTTGTATGTGCGTGGATTAATGCTAAAATATCACTTAGCATAACTGCTTTTTATTGTGTTTGATTTTGTTATGGCTAATAGATGGAGTCAACATTCGTTGAATATAGGTTTCGCTGGTCGAGGAATAAGAAGTAATCAGGGTTTTGTAACGTTTGTATAAAGGTAATCAAATAAAGTTAAATCACAGGGATCCGTTATTTTGATATTATCGGATCGCCCTTCAATTATTTTAGGGTGTTTTCCCAATAATTCAATGGCATTGGCTTCGTCTGTGATAGTTTGTTGTTTATCAATTGCGGAGTTGAGTGCTTTAAGAAGCCACTGATAACGAAACATCTGTGGTGTTAATGCTTCCCATATTTGTTTTCGATTGAGCGTTCCAAGTACGTGGTGGCTATCATCAATACGTTTGATAGTATTTTTTAAAGGGAGTCCTAAAAGACCCCCTATTGTATCATTTCCTATTCCATCGATTAGCCTGTTAATATCACTATGATGTAAAAAAGGACGGACTCCATCGTGGACTACTACCCAATCGTTTTCTTTAATAAAGGGTTTTAATGTATGTAAACCATTTAACACTGAGTTGCAACGTTCTTTTCCTCCCCATGCAGTTATTAATTTAGGATGGCTAAATTTTAATGATATCCAATGTTTATCTTCTTTATGAATAACGAGAATGCATTTTTTAAACTTTGAATAATTAAGTAAGGGAGTTAAGGTATACTCAAGTATGCTTTTACCTTTCATCCTTAAATATTGTTTGGGCATAACGTTTTTCATACGAGTTCCAATGCCGGCAGCAGGAATTATCGCAAAATAATTAACAGAGGATTGTTTCATAAGGATTTATCGATATACTCATGTAATGAATTCATTACTTCAAAATGTGGTGTTTCTTACTAAACAAGCAGGAAAAAAAATTCTTAGCTATTATAATAGTGATTTTAAGGTTACATATAAAGCAGATAATTCACCTGTCACCGCTGCGGATATAGCCGCACATGAATTAATTTGTCAAGCGTTAAAACAGATAGCGCCTGAAATACCTATTCTTTCAGAAGAACTAAAGGCCGTTTGTTTTACAGAGCGTCAGCGTTGGCAACGTTATTGGCTTATCGATCCCTTGGATGGAACAAAAGAATTCCTAGAAAAAAATGGGGAATTTACGATTAATATCGCGTTGATTGAAAATAATTTACCAATCCTTGGTGTGGTTTATGCGCCTATATTTGATTTTTGCTATTTTGCTGAAGAGGGGCGCGGTGCCTTTAAACAAGTGGCGCAACAAATTCCACAGGCCTTAGACTCTTTGTCCTGGAAAGCAAACTCACCAATAACGATTGCTATTAGTCGGCGACATGGAATAACGTCACTACAGAATTTATTTAAACAGTTTTCAGCTTTAAATTTAATACGTTGTGGAAGTGCTTTAAAATTTTGCTGGATAGCTGAAGGGTTTGCGGATCTTTATCCACGTTTGAGTCCTACTTGCGAATGGGATACAGCGGCAGGTCAATGTATTCTTAAGGAAGCCGGTGGGACTATTATTGATCCGAAAGGTCAGATATTACGTTATAATACATCGCCATCTTTACTAAATACTTCATTTTTAGCGGCGGGAGATAAAAACCATCCTTGGCTAGCTTATATTCATCACGGCAATTGAGTTTTTAATAAAGCAACGCGGATGAAATAACAGAATGTAAACACCATACATGTAAAATGAGCGGCAACGTCGCCAAAAATTCAAGTACGAAGAATATATTTAAAATAACACCCTATTTAGGAGTTTAGTATGCTAAAAAAATCAATTAAGGTTACAGTGACAGGTGCTGCCGGCCAAATTGGTTATGCTTTGTTGTTTCGTATTGCTTCAGGCCAAATGTTTGGTTCTGATAAACCTGTGGAACTCTGTCTATTAGAGTTAGAACGAAGTCTTCCAGCACTCCATGGTTTGGCTATGGAGCTCGATGATTGCGCTTTTCCATTGCTAGAAAAAATTATTTGTACAAGTAAACTTGACGAGGCAATGAAAGACGTTAATTGGGCTATTTTGTTGGGCGCTATTCCTCGTAAAGACGGGATGGAACGATCTGATTTATTAAAAA
The DNA here is from genome assembly GCA_031119195.1 of Rickettsiella sp. Taxonomy (GTDB): domain Bacteria; phylum Pseudomonadota; class Gammaproteobacteria; order Diplorickettsiales; family Diplorickettsiaceae; genus JAVHYG01. The sequence goes on from JAVHYG010000093.1 coordinate 3,610, forward strand.
TTAATGGTGGTATTTTTGCGCCACAAGGCAAGGCTATTAATGACTATGCAGCAAACGATGTAAAAGTATTTGTTGTTGGTAATCCCTGCAATAGCAATTGTTTAATTGCCATGCATAATGCGCCGGATGTTCCTAAGGATCGTTTTTTTGCGATGACTTTATTGGATGAAAATCGTGCGCGTATGCAATTGGCAAAAAGAGCGGGAGTACCCGTTACTGAAGTGACGGGGATGGCCATTTGGGGTAATCATTCTGTTACACAATACCCTGATTTCTATCATACTAGGATTAATGATAAACCTGTTACTGAAATGATTTCAGATGTAAATTGGTTACAAAATGAATTTATTTCTTTAGTGCAAAAGCGGGGCGCTGCTGTTATCAAAGCGCGGGGGACATCCTCGGCGGCATCGGCAGCGAATGCAGTGATTGGAAGTATTTATAATTTGACACACGATACAAAATCTAATGATTATTTTTCAGTCGCTTCTTGTTCTACAGGAGAATATGAAGTTGATAAAGGTCTTATATTTTCTTTTCCTAGTCGTATAGAACAAGGGGATTTGCATGTAGTTAAGGGTATTACCCACAATGCTTTTGGTAAAGAAAAAATAAAATTAACATTAAAAGAATTGCGTGCAGAAAGAGATGAAATAAGAAGATTAGGATTGATTAATTAGGTGAGGAGAGTTTTTTTTAATAATTTATTGCTAGGTTAATAAAAGTTAATAAAAATAAACGTTGTACGGACAGTATGGAGAGCGCTTTTTTATTTTGTCCGTACAACAAACAAATTTTTTTATTTTTATTTGCTGCTTTTAATTTTTATTGTCGTTGTTTTTTGTTTTTATTTTCTCTTTGAGCTTTTAAAGTTTAATAAGTTTTTATGCTTTGTTAAACAAAAATCAAAATAAAGTTGTTTCAGTCTATAAACTACTAAATATAGCTCTTTTTTTTTAGAAAAAGAAAATATAAATAGTTAATATGCAATTGAATGCGAGCTTACTTGGGAATAAGTGTGTAAAACAATTCAAGTTGTGCAATAGACCTTTTGCATAAGCAAGTAATAAGGCTTGAGTTCAAGACAAACGATAATCGAGGGCCGGAGTTTACATGTGTAAATAAGGACTATGAGGTACCGTTTAACGATGAAATCAAATCTATTACGCAGATTAAAGCAAGACGGTCTAATACGGTCTAATGCTAATTATTCATTCAATCTATCAGGTACTAAAATTTCGCGATTCCCATTATTTTCCATGGCGCTAACTAAACCCGCTTTCTCCATGTCTTCCATTAAACGAGCTGCACGGTTATAACCAATTTTAAGTCGTCGTTGAATACTAGAAATAGAGGCGCGACGAGTTTCTAAAACAATTTGAACTGCTTGATCATATAAGACATCTTTTTCTCCCGAATTATTATCTCCAGATTCTGTAGGATCCGATGTTTCAAGTGATGTTTGCGTGAGATCTAACATATGTTCTGGAGCACCGGATTGTTTTAATGCATTTACAACATGATGAACTTCTTGATCGGCAACAAAAGCACCATGAACACGAATTGGTACACCCGTACCCGGTGCTAAATACAACATATCACCATGGCCTAATAATTGATCCGCACCTTGTTGATCAAGAATAGTACGAGAATCAATTTTGGAGGAGACTTGAAAAGCAATTCGAGTAGGTATATTAGCCTTGATTAATCCAGTGATGACGTCAACGGAAGGTCTTTGTGTTGCTAAAATTAAATGAATACCTGCTGCTCGTGCTTTTTGCGCAATTCTAGCAATTAATTCTTCAACTTTTTTCCCAACAACCATCATCATATCGGCAAATTCGTCAATCAATACAATGATGTAAGGAAATTGGCTGAGAAGTTCGGCTTGTCCTCCTTGCTCTGTTGCCCAAAATGGATCACTGAGTGGACGGCCTTTCAGTTGTGCTTCTTGTACTTTTTCATTATAACCCGCGAGATTTCGTACACCTAAATTAGCCATTAATTTATAACGACGTTCCATTTCCGCTACACACCAACGTAAGGCATTGGCTGCCTCTTTCATATCCGTAACAACGGGAGCTAGAAGATGGGGTATTCCTTCATAAATAGCGAGTTCCAACATCTTTGGATCTATCATTATGAGTCTTATTTCTTGCGGCGTTGCTTTATATAAGATACTTAATAGCATGGCATTCAGACCGACGGATTTTCCGGATCCTGTCGTGCCCGCCACTAATAAATGTGGCATTTTCCCGAGATCAACAATAACGGGATGGCCAGCAATATCTTTACCTAGGGCCAACGAAAGAGGAGAACGTGCCTCTTGATAAGAGTTTGAGCTTAATATTTCGCTTAAACGAACTATTTCTCTATATTTATTAGGTACTTCTAAACCTACTACAGATTTACCTGGAATGACTTCTACAATTCTTACGCTAACCACAGATAAGGAGCGTGCAAGGTCTTTAGCGAGTCCAGTGATACGACTTACTTTGATGCCTGCTGCAGGTTGCATTTCAAAACGTGTGACAACAGGACCTGGATGTACGGCAACGACATGTACTTGTATACCGAAATCTTTCAATCGAAGCTCAACGTCACGTGAAAGTCGTTCTAACTCTTCGTGGGAATAACCTTTTTTGCTAGGTGCTTCTGGAGCATCTAGTAAACTTAGTGAAGGAAGCGATGCACGTGTAATTATTTTTTTACCAGGAATTATTGTTTTTGATGGAGTATAGGGTTTAATAGGGCTAGAAGGGTGCGTAATAATTTCAGTATTGTAAGGAGAAGTTGTCATTATCGAGTGATGTGACTGTAACGGTTTATTATTGGATATAAGTGTTGGTTCTATAGATTTATGGGTGGTGATGTCGATAGAAGGTTTTTCTTTTCTAAAGAAGCTTTTTTTTAACTGGTTGCAAAGTTGCTTTATTGCTGTAAAGCAGCGAGTACATATTAATGTAAGC
>JAVHYG010000094.1 GCA_031119195.1 Rickettsiella sp.
CACCAATATACAATTCAAATCTATCTGCCAAATTAGGATTTTCATCATTTCTTCGGGCTAAAGGCGAAACTGCAATAGGATAATCCATAATGAAAGTAGGCTTTTTTAATTTTTGTTCTACTGTTTCTTCAAAGATTGCAAATTGTAATTTTCCAATCGAATCGTTTATGGGTATATTTAATACTTCTGCAATTTTTTGGATCGCATTAAGTTCTGTTAAATCTTTTAAGGTCCATTGTGAATTGAATTCAAGGATTGCATCCAATACACTTAAACGTCTAAATGGTTTTGATAAATCATAGCTTTCACCTTGGTAATTTAGCATTTTGCTGCCTAAGATATTTTCAGCTAATTCGCGCATCATACGTTCCGTTAAATCCATGAGATTATGATAATCAGCATAGGCTTGATAAAATTCAAGCATCGTAAACTCTGGATTATGGCGAGTCGAGATACCTTCATTACGAAAGTTACGATTAATTTCATAAACCTTTTCGATTCCACCTACGACTAAGCGCTTTAAATGTAATTCAGGCGCCACCCTTAGGAATAACTCCATATCTAAAGCGTTGTGATGCGTTGCAAAGGGCCGCGCTAAGGCACCTCCTGGTAATAAATGCATCATCGGTGTTTCAACTTCGACATAGCCTTCTTTATTCAAGAATTGTCGAATACCATTAATTAATTGCGAACGAATTTGAAAGGTTTTTCGAGTTTTCTCGTTCGTGATGAGATCAAGGTAGCGTTGGCGATAACGTTGTTCTTTATCGGATTCAGAAAGACCATGAAACTTATCCGGCAATGGTCTTAACGATTTGCAAAGCAAAATGATTGATTCTGCCTTAATCGACAGCGCATTCGTTTTAGTTCTAAATAATAAACCTTCTACTCCAACGATATCGCCTAAATCTAAATCCTTAACAGTTTTATCGAATACATTAGCCGCTAAATTATCCTTCTTGACATAGATTTGGATTTTTCCTGACATATCTTGTACATCAATAAAGGCACTTTTACCCATATCGCGCTTTAATATGATCCGACCCGCTATCTTCACAGTCTTATTTTTTTTTATAAGGGTCTCTGTATCATCCTTAGCATATTCATTGAATATGTCATTGGCTAAACAGTCGCGGTGAAAAGTATTAGGGTAAGCATTCCCTTTTTTTCGCAATGCAGCTAATTTTTCTCTACGTTGTTCCAATACGTTACCAGAACTATTATAGGTTGTGTTTTCTTTTATCATTTTAACTTTCACTTAAGAGTATTAAAAACCAAAAAAATATTATAATGCTTCTTTTAAACTAGCTATTAAAAATATATCAATCTTACCATCTAAAACAGCTTGGGTATTTCCACTTTCAACACCTGTACGAAGATCTTTAACCCGCGCATCGTCAAGCACATAGCTACGTATTTGACTACCCCAACCGATATCTCGTTTCAGTGATTCTTGCGATTGTTTTTCCTCAGCACGTTTGCGCTGAGCTAATTCATATAATTTAGCACGCAACTGCTTCATAGCTTGATCACGGTTTTTATGTTGCGAACGATCGCTTTGCGATTGTACTACGACATTGGTGGGGATATGAGTAATCCGCACAGCAGAATCAGTGCGATTAACATGTTGTCCGCCGGCACCACTTGCGCGATAAGTATCGATACGTAAATCAGCCGGATTAATTTGAATATCGATTGTATCATCCACTTCTGGAGAAACAAACACTGCAGCAAAAGAAGTATGACGACGTTTATTTGCATCAAAAGGTGAAAGACGAACTAAACGATGTACACCTGTTTCAGTGCGTAGCCAACCATACGCGTATTCTCCTTCAAACTTAATTGTTGCGCTTTTGATACCCGCCACTTCACCCGGTGAAACTTCCATAAGCTTAATCTGATATTTCTTTTGTTCTCCCCAACGTAAATACATGCGCATTAACATCTCAGCCCAATCTTGTGCTTCCGTTCCACCTGAGCCAGATTGAATTTCTAAATAAGCGGCATGACTGTCTAACTCTCGGGGAAACATGCGCCTAAATTCTAATTCTTCAAGCCGTAACTCAATTTTTTTTAAATCTTGAGTAATCGCATCTGAAAGATCAGCTGCTTTTTCACTAATCGCTAAATCCAATAAACTATAGGTCTCTTTTAATGTTTGTTCTAAATATTGGAAAGTATCAATGATTTGTTGGAGTTTCGCGCGTTCCTTACCTAAAGTTTGGGCCTTTTCCTGGTTATTCCAAACTGCAGGATTTTGTAATTCTTGTTCTAATTCTTCGAGTCGCTCAAGTTTGGTAGGATAGTCAAAGGTACCTCCGTAGCTCGATACTTCGACTTTCTAATTCTTTTATTTTTTGAGTAATAGGAGAAATTTCAAACATTGTCTAATGCATTTGATTTAATAAGATCAGCAGAACACTCAAAATACTTATAGCTACAACTATCATACTCCCCAAATGTTGGAGTGTTCATAAAGTAATGGTACAAGCCATAATTAGATAATATTTAACTATTTTATTTTAACTTATTTTTTTCTGTGTTGAATAACCTGCAATATTTGCAGCAAATTTTCGCAATACAATAATGCCAGTTGCTTCTGCTTGTTTACACCATTCCTGTAAGGCCTCTAACAATTCACGTTGTGTTGCAGTAGTACGGTTCCAAATCTCCTGTAGCTTAAGCCGATATTGATAGACCAAGGCTAACATATGGTGTTTATCAATCACTGCGGCTAGCTGTTGTTTACCCTCTTCATTTAATAACAATTCACTACGAATAAGCGACACTTTAGCGCGTTTTAATAAGGTTTTGCTCAGTAGTGTATTTGCCTTTTCAGTTTCTTCTTTTAGTACAGGTAATAATACTTCTTTACTATAGCGTGCCATCACTTGAAAACGGTTGGTAATCAACGCCGATAGTGTATCTAGATCCACATGTAATTTACCGGGCGTTTCTTTAAGCTGAGGGCAAACACGCTTAACTTTAGCCAATTTTAAAAGCTGAAATAGACGTATATAAGTCCAACCTAAATCAAACTCCCACTGCTTAACCGATAATTTAGCTGAAGTCGGAAAAGTATGGTGATTATTATGTAGCTCTTCACCGCCAATGAAAGCACCAAACGGCAAGATATTACGTGCTGCATCTGGGCACTCAAAATTACGATAGCCCCAATAATGGCCAATACCATTGACAACACCCGCTGCAAATAAAGGGATCCATAACATCTGTAAAGCCCATATGGTAATACCAGGAATACCAAATAAAACAAGATCGATAACAAACATAATGCCGATTCCTAATACACTATGTTTTGAATAGAGATTACGTTCAATCCAATCATCTGGTGTTCCTTGACCATAACGAACCATCGTATCCGTGTTTTTTGCTTCTTCACGATAAAGCTCAGCACCTTCAAAAAATACTTTTTTAATACCTAATATTTGCGGACTATGCGGATCATCCACCGTTTCACACTTTGCATGATGCTTGCGGTGAATGGCTACCCATTCTTTCGTTTCCATACCTGTGGTTAACCACAACCAAAAACGGAAGAAATGGCTTAGTACTGGATGCAATTCTAATGCACGATGCGCTTGTGAACGATGTAGATAAACCGTTACCCCAATAATTGTGATATGAGTCAGGATCAATAAGGCAACAACATAACCCCAAAATGATAAATTTAATAAACCGAATAGCATACGGTAACCTCGTTATATTTATGTTTTAAAATATAAAAAATAATAATTTTATTCTTCTCTGTATTCTATTAACCTAACAACCTTTTTTACACCTGCCGATTTTCTTGCAATAGTGACTGCAAGTCCTGCTTGCTTAGGCGTTGCAATCCCAAGAATAAATACCACACCATTCTCAGTAACTATCTTGAAATTATTCGACTTTAACTCGCGATTAGCAAACATTTTTGCTTTAACCGTCGATGTAATACCTATATCTTTCGCTCTTCTAAACGCTGTAGTAGGTATCCCTAGCGTAATTTCATTAAATACCCGTTTAACGCCCGGAACTTCTTTGGCATATTGTTCTGCCCTTCCACGTAATTCTTCATCATAGGCTTGACCCGTTAGCAGAACAACGCCATTGTAGCTGACCGCTGAAATATGGGTCTCAGAACTTAAAACCTCATCGTTTACTAATTTCCTATTTACCTTAAAGTTGATTTGCTCATCATCTTTAATTGTAGTTAAAGAACGCGGATCGGTGATCAAACCACCCGTTGTCGCCCCTCCTGCTACAAAAGCACCGGCTAAACAACCTTGTAAAGCAAGTGTTAAGGTTAAAATGAGAAAAATTTTTTTCATATCGATTCCTAAAACCTTTAATAAACAGGATGACTAATCGTTAAAAATGCCGCTTTTGTCAGCCAAATCAGCTGACTCGGAAATAAGCCTAGAACGAGTAGTAGTATAGCATTAATACTCAACGCAAGGTAGGCATCTTGGGCTACTTCCAAAGAAGGAAGGGTGGACTCCGGCTCCTCAAAATACATGACCTTTACGACAGTTAAGTAATAGTAGGAACCAATAATAGCGAAAATAATAGCTAATGTGGCTAACCAAAGCTGATGGGCAGCTATCAAAGCCTGTAGAATACCCATCTTTGCAAAAAAACCCACGGTAGGTGGAATACCAGCCATAGAAAACATCACTAGCAGCATTAAAAAAGCCAGCCAAGGGCTACGGGCATTGAGTCCACGCAAGTCATTGATCTTTTCAATTTCGTAACCGGCCTGACTGACAATAATCAGCACACCAAAAGCGGCTAATGCCATCAACCCATACATAAACACATAAAAAAGACTCATGGCATACCCTAACCCTGTCCCGGCGACTAGACCTAAAAGGGTATAACCAATATGAGCGATAGCAGAATAGGCCAACATACGCTTAAGATTAGTTTGTATAATGGCCACCAAATTCCCTAAGCTGAAAGATAAGAAAGCAATAATTGCTAATAAAGGTTGCCAATGCGACTGAAGGCTGGGTAAAGCTTCGATAAGAAGACGTATTATGATAGCAAAACCAGCCACTTTAGGTGCAGCACCAATGAATAGGGTTACTGACGTAGGAGCACCTTCGTAGACATCCGGTACCCATGATTGAAAAGGGGCTGCACCTAATTTAAAAGCAATACCTGCGACTATAAAAATAAGTGCAATCGATAAAATTAGTGGTGATTGCCCCCCTTGTAACAACGCCTGACTAATGGCTGGAATAATTAATGAATGACTTGAACCATAGAGCAAAGAGAGTCCATATAAAAATAAGCCAGACGCTAAAGCACCTAAAATAAAATATTTCATGGCCGCTTCGGCACTATTACCGCACCCACGATGTAATGCGACTAAAGCGTATAGCGGAAACGATAAAAGCTCCAAACCTAAATAAAGTGACAATAAGCTGTTTGCGGAAGTTAGAATTAACATCCCTAGAATAGAAAATAAACCCAATAAATAGAATTCTCCGGGATTGATAGATTTTCCGCGAATAGAATCCCGCACATAAATAAAAGCAAAAAAACTGAGGCTGAGTAAAGCTAGCTTAATAACATAAGCAACAGGATCCCAAACGAATTGTTGATTAAAAATAACGTGCGCAGGCAACGGGTGCAAACAAAAAACTAAAATAAAAGTAATCAATAAACTTATTTGCGCTGCAATATAGGTTACTAGTCCCTGTTTTTGTTTTACAAAAAGTTCCAGTAGCAAAACGATACAAATCATGCCTAATAAGCTAATTTCAGGAAGTGCAGGAAATTTAAAAAGTTGGGCCAACATAATCATAGTTTAGTTTGTAAGCTCAATTGCAGAATTGAATCTATAGAAGCATGCATCACGGTTAATAACGGTGCAGGATACACACCAAAAAAAAGAATAGCCGCCGCTAATAAGATAAAAACAACTTTTTCGAAGCCATGAATATCATTACTGCTAGCCACTAAAGGATTACTTATTTCACCAAAAAATACGCGTTTATACATATATAAAGTGTAAGATGCACTGAGAATTAAAGTGCTCGCCGCAATAACGGTAATCCAAAAACTAGCCTGCATGGAACTCATAATAATCATAAATTCGCCAACAAATCCGGAAGTTCCTGGTAATCCCACATTCGACATAGCAAACAGCATAAAAAAAGATGCCAATAAAGGCATTCGTAAGGCTAAACCGCCATAGTCTCTAATTAAACGACTATGGAATCGATATGCCAACATACCTACTGCTAAAAACATCGCGCCTGAACTAAAGGCATGTGAAATCATTTGCACCATTGCCCCTTCTAAACTCATATAGGCCATCAAGGTATTATGGCTATGCTCCATAATGGCGAATAACATAAAACAACCCAACACGACAAAACCCATGTGCGCTATCGAGGAATAAGCGATCAGTCGCTTCATATCTACTTGCGCTAAAGCAACAATGCCAATGTAAACAATGGCAATTAATGCCAACGCTATCATCGTGGTATCTAAAAAACGGCTAGCATCGGGAACAATAGGTAAACTA
>JAVHYG010000095.1 GCA_031119195.1 Rickettsiella sp.
CGCATATTCTAATATCCAACTTAATAAACTTGTAACTGTCGTTTTACCATGAGTGCCGGCGATAGCTAAAACGTGATAGTTGTTGAGCACATTTTCTACTAACCACTGTGGACCTGAAATATACGGAATTTTTTCATTTAAAACATACTCTACACAGGGATTTCCCCGTCTCATGGTATTTCCCATGATAATTAAGCTGGGAAGGGGTGAAAATTGACTTAGATTATCATAACCTTCAAAAATAGAAATACCTTGTTCTAATAAATGCGTACTCATAGGTGGATAGACGTTAGTATCTGAACCAGTAACTTTAAAGCCCATTTCTTTTGCCAATAAAGCAATTCCTGCCATGAACGTTCCGCATATGCCTAAAATATGAAGTCTTACCATACTTGCCTAGAAAAAGTTTAAAGTTTCAAGTATATACCGCGCGTACTTGAAGATGCGAACCTTTTAAATACACTGTGAGCACTAATACTAATCACCTGATGAGTATAGGCAAAGCTTACGCTCGTCATTTTAGGAAAGAATCGCCCAGTCATCTATCTTGATTGATTCTAAATGATCTAAATTTCTCTAATAGCAGTGACTACAATAAAAATCATGATTTGTTATAAATAGGGACGGGTCCTTAAAAAATCTCTGTCTCGAGAAAAAAGTATTTGAAGTTGTAAATTCGCAATTTCAAGTGCATTAGGTATATTGTAGAACTTCTTACAAAATCGAGTATTTTGTTTGAGTTCTGGGTGGTTTGTCTTAAGAAGCTGTTTTCAGCTATGTATGATCATCAGGAAAGAGACAATCAAACAACGACTGGAATAAAAGACGGTGATTTAACGTTTATGTACCTTTAAGTTGGAGAGCAATATGTCAAAAAAAAATGCGTTTTATGCACAGTCTGGTGGGGTTACGGCCGTTATCAACGCAACGGCTTGTGGGCTCATTGAGACAGCACGTAAGCATAAAAATAAAATTAGTAAAGTTTATGCAGGTCGTAATGGAATAATAGGGGCTTTGAAAGAAGATTTAATTGACACGAGTAAGGAAACTGCAAAAGTGATTGCTGGATTACGTTACACGCCAGGAGGTGCATTTGGTTCTTGTCGTTATAAATTAAAAGACTTGGAGGAAAATCGTGCTGAATACGAGCGCTTAATAGAGGTTTTTAAGGCGCATAACATTGGTTACTTTTTTTATAATGGTGGTGGCGATTCACAAGATACTGCTTATAAGATTTCCTTATTAAGTAAGGAAGTAAATTATCCATTGATTTGTATTGGTATTCCTAAAACCATCGATAATGATTTAGCTTTCACAGACAATTCGCCGGGGTTTGGATCAGTAGCAAAATATATAGCTCTCTCTACACGTGAAGCAGGTTTAGATGTAGCATCTATGTGTGCTTCGTCAACCAAGGTTTTTATTATGGAAGTAATGGGACGCCATACTGGTTGGATTGCCGCAGCAAGTGGGCTAGCTTCTGAAGAAAAAGGGGCCCCGCCACATATTATTTTATTTCCTGAGATACCATTTAATGAATTTAAATTCTTAGATAAGGTTGCTAAAGTAGTTAAAAAATACGGTTATTGTGTTATCGTGCTTGCTGAAGGAGTATGTGATTCAAAGAAAGAATTTTTAGCTAATACAAAAGATATCGATGCATTTGGTCATAAACAATTAGGTGGTGCAGCACCTACAATTGCTGAATTAATTAAATCTAAATTAGGGTTTAAATACCATTGGGCATTGCCTGATTATTTACAGCGTTCAGCTCGACATATCGCTTCTAAAGTTGATGTGGAGCAATCCTATGCTTTAGGGAAAGCGGCTGTTGAGTTTGCTATTAAAGATAAAAGTGGCATTATGCCTATTATTGTGAGAAAACCTGGCAAGCATTATCGATGGACTATTGGCGAAACCCCGTTAGCTGATGTTGCTAATCAAGAAAAAAAATTGCCCAGAAATTTTATTACTAACGACGGCTTTCATATTACGCAGCGTTGCCGAAATTATCTATTACCATTAATTCAGGGAGAAGATTATCCTAATTACTATAATGGTCTGCCTAATTATATTAAGCTTAAACAGCATAAAGTAGCTAAAAAATTAAAAAAATAATTTATTTGAAATAGACAAATTTTTTTTCACTTATCTAAAAAGGTAATATATATTACCTTTTAAATTACTTTTCTTGACATTTATAGGAGGTTAGACTGAGTATAAGTTTACTTAGTAGGTCATAAAACAATTTAATAAAGCTATGGCATGAATGTAAAAGATATTAGACGTAAGAATTTAAGGAAATTGGCAAGTTTGGTAGGAGGTATTACAGATTTATCAGAACGGTTGGATCGTTCTCAAAGCCAAATAAGTCATTTGATCGGAAATAGTCCAATCAAAAATATCGGCGATAGGTTAGCAAGTCATATTGAAGATGTTTTTAATAAACCTCGTGGCTGGCTAGACCAATCCAGGGAGACGGGAGAAGAAGAAGGTTTATATCCCTTAACTAAAAATAGCCAATCTTCTTACCAGGTGCCTCTATTAAGTATGCAGGAAGCGAAAGAACGCTTTATACCTTTTTCAAAGGTAAGCTCTAAAATCTATTCCAATCATCTGAGTACCAATATTCCCCTAAGTTCAGATGCTTTTGCTCTTCGGGTAGAGAATGATTGTATGGAAGCGCCTCAAGGCGTGAGTTTCCCTAAAAATTCTATTATTGTGTTAGATACTAATTGTGTTCCTCATAGTGGCAATTATGTTCTTGCCAGATTAAAACAAGGTGCAGGCGCTACTTTACTTTTTAGACAGCTAGTTGTGGATGGTAATCAAAGGTATTTAAAAGCATTAAATACACATTATCCCTTGATAGAAATGCCAACGGATGATGCAATATGTGGTATCGTACGTTTTATGTTGATGGAATTTAGTTGATAACTCTGATTTTTTAGTCGTACTTTTTTATTGTAATAATTTTATTACTACCCTTTATAGCTAATGCGGTAGCGAAATCAGGATGGAGGGATAAAGTAAAAATAAAGCATGGATTACTTTTTTCTATTATAGCTTTTTTAATTTGTTTGTTTTGTGCCTGATGTCTAGAAAAAGGGTGGGTTTGTAAGTGACAGCCTAGGGCTTTTAGTAAAGCTTCATTACGCACCCAAGCATTAAAAAAAGCATTTAGTTTTTTTTTGCCTGTTAGCCGCTTTATCTTTTCATAATCATGTACAGAAAAAAAACGATAAGCAATTTTATCAATATATTTTTTTGTTATTTTATATTCCAAATCAATACCTATAGGTGTATCGAGCGTAAAAGCAAAGGCGGCTCTATCATGTGAATGAGATAAGTTAAATTCTATTTGTTTTAGTGAAGAATTCATCAAGTAGGGTTTGCCAGATTCTGTATAAGAAAACTGAATTTGGCTTGGTGATTGTCCGCTATAATTAGATAATAGATGGCGTAATATACCCCGGCTTAGTACAAAGCGATGGCAATAGGGAGGAGATAATTTTTCTGCCCGCGCCATTTCCTCTATTGAAAGCCAGTTTTGAAAAAGCTTATATTGATTGATGTGGTCACCAAGTTTTGCATGCCAAATATGAATGGCACTACCAAGAGTTGCTTGTATACAATGCCCTTTTTTATAATAGCTAAATTTGTTAAAAACAGAGATGCTGTTTAATTTGTAACCGAGAAAATTTAATCTAAAAAAAAAACTTATGCAAGTGGTTTTCATTAATGGAAAACCTTACTGTATTATGCATAAAAACATTTATCAGGTTAATAAATATGTCCAATGCGATAACTAAATGCATTAATCGCTAAAGTGTATTCTGTATTTAAGCACTTATGCTAACACTAGACTTTCTGCAAAAGGAAAAAATTGTTAAGGTGTAAGGATAAAAAAAGGGATAGAAAGGATGTCGTTAAATTATAAAAAACTAAGTAAAAAGCGGGTTATATTTTTGCGGTTGACGGAGTTAAAGTATCAGAATTTCGGGAGATATGTGAACGAACTAAGCCTATGTGGGAAGCACTCGAAAACAGAAAGCAACGGATGTGACGAAACCGCTGTTTGAAGACCTTAGAAGATAAGGTATTAGCTCTGTTGCTGTATTATCGGACCTACATTACCCATGAGTTTATAGTTTAATTATTTGGCTTGCATAACGCCAATGTGTGCCGCTTGTTCAAATTACGTGAACCGCTGATGGCGAAAAAAATAACGATTAAAAAAGAGAGAACCCTGACGCAAGAGGAAGTTCTCAAGCTACTCGTGGATGTTACAGAATATCCCATAGGCCGACCTAAGTGCCTAAAAAACGCAAAACAACCTATTCGGGCAAAAAGAAAAAACACACGCCAGGAGCAAAAAAATACGTTGATTGGGTTATCAAAAGTGAGCTCCTCACGTCATCTTACCTTTTCGACGTAAGCGAAAGCAGCCTTTAACGCCGGACCAAAAACAGCATAACCGCCAACAAGCCTCTTTTCGAATGAAAATTGAACATAAAATTCGTGAATTAAAGGGTATTTAAAATTTTGTCCGATACTTATCGTAACTTCGGTAAAAAATTACATCTTCGCCTTAATATTCTAGCGGGTATCGTTAATTTAAAGCACGGATTTTAAATTTTAATCGCTAACGTTAAAAATAGCATTCCTATTTTTTGAAACCACTTTTCTCTAATCTACCTTCGCAGAATATCTAATTGGTTAATCAGCCTAACGGCAAATTTTTAGCTTCACAGGTTTAATGTGTGTATGCATTCAAATTAAATTTGTGTTAAAATGCTGACTAGCATAATGAAAAAAAGAAGAAATGGAAAATTTAGTTATTAATAGTTTTTTACAGCAATTAATAAATGATAACGCAATAAGTAAAAAGGATCTTTTACATATTTTAAAAGAAGCTCAACGACAACAAGTTTCATTTATTACTCACTTACTAAAAAAACAAATTGTTGATTCTGTTTATTTGGCAAAATTAATGGCAAAAGAATTTAATTTGCCCTTTTTAGATCTTGATACAGTTGACCCATTTCACCTACCTTCTGATTTAATTGAAGAAAAGTTATTGCAAAAATATCAGGTGTTACCTCTATGGCGTGATAAAGAAAAATTGGGTTTGGCAATAGTTGATCCCAGTCAGCAAATTGTAATCGATGATATTAGGTTCCATACTGAATTAACTCCCGAAAGAATTCTTGTTGAACCAGAAAAATTGAAGTGTTTATTAGAAAAAATAATTCAAAAACCAAATTTAGAGAAAAAGAAAACTTTAAAAAAAAAGTTAGCTTTTAATTTAAAACAACTAAATAGTTTAACTTCTAATTCAAAATTAAATGAGTCAATTCCTTTAACGCATGCTAGCGAAGGTGATGAAACGGCCATCATTGAATGCGTATATGAGCTTTTACGATCTGCAATTGATCGTGGTGCATCAGATATACATATAGAACCACATCCGAACCATTTACAGGTTAGATTTAGAATCGATGGGTTATTGTATTTGGTTGTTACTTTTCCTTTAAACTTGATGCAGCGTATTACAACTCGTTTGAAAATTATGTCGCAACTTGATATTGCTGAGCGACGAATCCCGCAGGATGGACGTTTTCAGATCCCAGATAGCAAAAACCAAAACATTGATTGTCGTATCAATACTTGCCCAACGCTTCATGGAGAAAAGTTGGTTATAAGAATTTTAGATAGCAATAAAATGCAGCTTGAAATTAATAAATTAGGAATGAATAAACCGCAAGTAAACTCTTTTTTACATGCGCTAAGATGTCCGCATGGTATGGTATTAGTAACCGGACCAACGGGCAGTGGAAAAACCATTACTTTATATACTGCTTTAAATTTTTTAAATACCTCAACACTAAATATTTCTAGTGTAGAAAATCCTATAGAAATTGTTTTGCCTGGGATTAATCAAATTAATATTAATCCTAAGTTAGGTTTAAATTTTGCTAACGTTTTAAGAGCTTTTTTGCGTCAGGATCCTGACGTTATTATGGTAGGAGAGATGCGTGATCATGAAACAGCGGAAATTGGCATTAAAGCAGCGCAAACAGGACATTTGGTGTTATCAAGTTTGCATACTAATGGTGCTGTGGAAAGTTTAATACGATTGACTAATATGGGGATACCGAGCTATAACATTGCCTCTTCCATCCATTTGATTATTGCACAACGTTTAGCGCGGCGTTTGTGCCCACATTGTAAAATAAAAGACGAATTGCCGGAGAATGTTTTAGTAGAGTTGGGTTTCAACTGTCAAGAAATTTCATCAATAACCTTATTTTCTGCTCGAGGTTGTACAAAATGTACAGAAGGTTATCGAGGACGTACAGGCATTTTTGAAATGTTATCAATCACAGATGATATTAAAAAATTAATTTTAAAAAATTATGATGTAAATACCATTGAATCTCATGCTCAAAATGAAGGAATGCAAACCTTGTATA
>JAVHYG010000003.1 GCA_031119195.1 Rickettsiella sp.
TGAGGTTCCTACACAGGAAATGCGCACTCAACATGAGAAGAAAATGCAATCCCTAGCTTCTCTTTCTTTTTATTATCAATTTTTAACAAAAGATAAATTAAGAGCTATTAGGGAATGGGTTAATGAATTAAATAAGTTACCTCTATTTAACTCTGATTCTTACGCATTTACCGCAATACAAAAAGTTTTATTTAGTAAACTGTTGGACTATAGCTGTATAGCTTTTCCAAATGATAATAGCTTAGTAGCTGACGTAAATGTTAATAATGCAGTGAGCTTTTTAACCTCTAATGTTTCTAATAACTTAGAATTGCTAAAACAAACTGTAGAAAATAGTTCAATGGAATTAAATCAAAAAAATCTTGCCTGCTTCCATATTGACACTATTCAAAAAGAAGTCTCTGTAATATGCACAAACTATCAAACTAAAGTAACCGCATGCAAAGCAAGAGAAAAAGGAATCGAAATAGGTAAAGCACAAGCAAAAAAAGATAATCGAGAAAAGCTATTGATGGCAGTAAAGTTTGGAGAACAACTTGCTTCTAATACTTCTCATACTACAAATCACAGAAGTATCGAAAGAATAAGTAAAAAAACTGATTTTCAAACTAACACTAACCTTTCATTTTTTTCTAATAGACTTCGTCCTGAAGAAGTAACTAGTAATAATATATCAAGACCACCTTCCATGCCTTCATTTTTGTGAAAATAAATTAACAACTTAGTGGCAACCTTTCTTAACTATTGGATCTGTATACAGATCCAATAGTCTTAATAAAAAAAATAATACTTATTAGATAATAATTTTTTAATAAAGCTTAACCTAGAGTTAAATCTCAAGACTTTAGATTAAAGGTTTTTTAGAAACTAGACTCGTTATAATGTTAACCCGCGCTTAAAAATTTAAAATAAAAATATTATCCTTCAAGAATATTACGGTAGTCCACGGCAATCATATCGAGGTTTAATTTATTTAAAAACAAGGAGTAACACATCCAACAACTCAATGCCGCTAAATCTTTAAACTGATGCGGAACATAATAAGGTGCAACAATAAGCCCCTCATCGAGAAGATGTGATAATAAGCGTTGATCTTCTAAACTTGTTTTTCCAACAAATAATAAAGGAATTCTATCCACCAAACCCTCTTGTACTGCCAAACGCAGATAATTATAAATTAAAATAAACCCTTTACTGTAAACCAGATCTTTGGTAAATGGCCCTTTATCTGGCAAACTACCACGAAAAATGCGTACAGAACTTTTGTAACTATCTTCTTCCGTGTGGTCCTGCGCTAGAAAAAAATTAAAAACTTCAAGAAAATCGGCTCCTTCTTCAGCCATCGCTATAGCAGTCACTCTATCAGTCAATTTTTTAATCCGCAAAGGTGATGATACAAAATGAAAAATTTCCATCGTAATTGCTAATCCTTCTTGTGTAACCGTTGCCGAAGGTGGACCTTTGCTTAAAAAAGTACAAATGGGTTGTTGTAGACCGTTGAGTGTGCTGCCCATATGCACCCATCCTTCATGGACTTCTAAAATCTTTAAATCACGTTCACTAAAAAGTGTATTTTTACGTATTTTTATCCATTCTGAACCTGCCGCTGCATCCGCTACAATGCCATCACTAAGTTTCACCCAGCGTTTAACTGCGTTTGTTTTTTTTTCAGATACAAAATAGTTGGCTAAACGTTGATTTAGCATTGCTTCGGCTTGTTCACTTGTATATTTTTTTATATCCAATGCGTTTTCTGTTTTATCCTTTATATTATTCAGCGCATCAGAAACGACCTTAGCTAAATCCTTTAGGCGCGGTGCATTGACGTAAAATGCGTCCTCTGCACTACCATAGAGTTCTTGAGAAATTGCACTAAACTCTACCGTCCCGCGTGCTTTTAATAAACGTAATACATCTCGATATTCCCGACACATACGCAACATAATACTACCAACTGAACTAAATTGGCCTACTTCGCGATTAATATCACGCTCTAAAAGTTGAAACTCTTCTTGTTTTTTTGAAAAATCAAATGAAAATTTATTTTTTTGATAATACTCACTATTAACGTCAGGTAATTCCTTACATTTTTTTGAAAAAAATTTATTTTGTATCTCTATATCCCATTTAATACTATCCAAAATTCGTAATGCTTGCTGTGCGCTGACAATTCTATCAGATAGCTGCCGTAATGTATGACGATATGTCTTTTCATGATTTTTCATAAATTATTTCTCATTCGGTTTAAAAACTTCTATATAAATAACTGGAATAATTAAAAATTATACGAATAGTTAATGCAACAGGCGAATTTAAAGTTACTTTTTTTAATTATTAGAAAATTAATTAATGACTATATTTAATTTTATATTTCCTTTATATTACGCGCCCCTTACTAAACTAATTTTTTAATTAACAATGGCCAAAGAATTACTACAATATTTATTTGATACTGAATATGAAAAGTTTAAAACTCATTTTGAATCATTTTTTCTAAAATACACAAGTAATCATGATCAAGCAAAATACAGTTTTATGCCAGCCTTTCTCGATGGATGGCTAACTAATTCTGCACAATTATTTGATTTTGATTTATATAAATTTTATCAATCTGGAAAATTTTCCTTTGACAGTCCAAGTTATGTATTAATCCCTAAAAATATCAACAAAGCTTATATTCTTACTTTAAATAATATTTTACAAAGGGATACTGAAACGCAAACGGAGATTGTAAACAAAAAAAAAGAATCCCTAGCTCCTCGAGAAAAAAGTACCGTGCGCTATGAGAATGAAAAAGAAACCTATATTCAATTACTCAAAGCTAAAATTAGGTCCACTAGTGCAGATAATATCACTATGCTACTTGCAAAAAACGCACTCCTATTTTCTTATGATGATAGCAAGTATACCGCGTTGGCGAATTTATTGCATAATAAATTGATTACTCGATTAGGAGTTGCTAACGATGGAAAACGAGCCTTATTTCTGGAAATTAGCGACGACCGTACACCTGCTAGTTTTCTTAAGACTAACGACTTTCATAGCGCTATTAGTAAGTTGAAAACAGCAATGCAATTACAAACTCCTATTATTTCCCATATAAAATTAGAGGCCCAAGCAAATTTAGGCAGCAGTCTAAGCCAATTTTTAACTGATGATGCTTTGCAAAAAGACTTAGCTTACACAGCTTCTTTTCAAGAACAATTGAAAAACCTACTAACGCTGACCCAAACCACTACCAATGGAGCAAAATTAGATGAAGCCTATTTACATGGCTTACTTATCGGTGGATTTCTAAGCTATCGTAGAAATAGTGATATTACAATAAAATCAAACCATGAATCAGGAAATGGCCGCTTTGATATTGTTATCATTCCTAAACAGGAAAATCAACATACAGCCCTTTTATTTGAATTAAAAAAATCTAATCGCCTTGATCATCTTAATGCGGCAGTGGACGATGCGCTTAAACAAATTGCAAATCAATCTTATTTGGACGGCTTGGGCAAATATGAAAATATTAATCATGTTAGAAGTTTTGGCATTGCTTACTTTAAGCATAACATTTTAGTTAAACCCAAAACTAGAATAACGCTTGTTAAAAAAACTGAGCATCAATTCTCCCGATTAATCGCTGAAAATAATATAGAAATACTTAAGCATAATTTAAATTTATTTTCGCAAGCAGTTATCAGCCAACATGATATAAATAGCAGAAACCCTGATTTTTTACCAGGATTTTTTTTAGGACTAATGCTTGAAGGGGTAGAAAATAATCATATTATTTCATATTCGGCAAGCCAACAAAACTTTCAAGAATTTACATTTCTTATTTCTTCCAAGTTATCTGATCAACTTATTCTAATTACGCATATTTCTCCTAATGATCCCCAGCTGTTGACAAAATTAGGGATATACAAAGCGAAATTAAATGAGATCCAACAATTAAAACCCGTCCTCACACAAATAAGTTTACTCCATATCGTACACAAGCCAAATAATAAAGAGATTTCTTTAATATTAAATACAAAAACACTGTCTTCATTTATTACTTCATTGCCTCAAAAAGTTCATGCTGAAATTTTTCTCCTTGAAAAAATACAAAAAAATTTTTCACTATTAGTTAACCACTTGACGCAAGGTGATATTAGCTTAGCACACAAAACAGAGATCGCTCACTTTGCTGAACAATTTAGAAGCATTGCCCAACGTATATTCTCTTCACAAGTAAAAAATGAAGCTTTTTATCACGGTGGAATACTAGGTTTATTAGCTGATGATTGGAAGCAATTTCATTTAGAATCCAATTTTGAAACTGGAAAGGGACGTGCTGACATTCGAATTATACCTTCACAAATACCACCGATAGTTAGAAAGCGATCTAAAAAAAATGCGCAACGCGCCCTTATTTTTGAATTTAAAAAAGCTCATGATAATAAACTTCTAACTAACATAGCAGAAAATGCACTAGAGCAAATTAATATCGGAAACTATGCTGATAGTATAAGTGAATTAAGTCCGATTAAATCTGCCAACTTTATTGCTATAGCATGGTCTGATGAAAGTAGTACTGTGGCATTTCAAAATAATCATGCCATTTTTCATAGTTCTTCAGAAGCCGACTCGCCTTTAAAAAAACCACGCCAAAGTGAACCATTGCAAGCTTGCAATACACGTCAAAAACGATCGACTAATCCCAAGGCGGGCTGTATAAATATAGCAAGCAACGAAAATTTTCCTTCTATAGAAGATTTAAAGCGTGCAAGTGATGATATTGCTGCACTTTCTGGCGATGAACTTCAACTTTTAGATCAAGCAAAAAAAGAAATTTTTAATACTTTTCAAGAACAAGGCGTTGATCCTAAAACATTACATGGATTTGAAATACTGATTGAAAAATTAGCACCTGAAGTAAGTAATCAATTAGTTAATACATTAAATAGTGAACTCAGCAAACAAAATAAAGCACTAAGTACTCAGCAATTACGATCAAGCAAAACAAAATTAAGCCGTTGGTTTTCTGTATCGCTTTGGTATAACACCATGGATAATTCAATCGCTTTACGACAGTCAGGATCGCTAGGGACACTTTTTGTCAGTAACGATCTATTTGAATCCTTCAGTGGTTTTTTAGGAGCCCGCTTAAGCGGTTATCAAACAACACGTTCTATGGGGCGTTTATTACATAAATTAGCAACTAATCCATTGACAAAAACAATAGGAAATCTTGCAGTCTTAGTTCAATTTGCAAGTAGCACGCATCAAATCGCCATAGGACAAGGAACAGGAGAGAATTATTATTGGTCTGTTAGAGGATTACATCAGCTTTTGAGTTTATTTTCCAAAGGACTGGCTAGAATGAATCCGCCGCTCTTTTTTTTAGATGTTTTGCTATCCATTGGTAGTCAAGCACGTTCTAGTGAAATTAAATTGCAGGATTACACCCGAACCATGGAGCTTTCAACATCGCAACAATGGGACATACGATTACGCCATTTTTTTGCCATGGATCTTTCACGTTATGATCTTGCTCAAACAACCAAAATCCGTCTAGATACACTTTATGAAAATCTTAAACAATTACTAATAGGATCTTCCCATCTTAAAGCTGTAGTTTTATATCCGCATACACCGGTTAAAAGTATACAATATAAAGTAGAAACAAAAACAACACATGAAATTATAGGTGGTGCATCACATTTACATTGTATAGAGCAATCACAACCGAACTTTTACAATTTATTACTATCTTCAGAAAATATAGATGAAAACATTGAAACACAAAACAATTTAAAAAACATTTCAACAACGCAAACAATTGCTATGCGAGAAATCTATTTAGGAAGCTTGTCAAATACAAACTATTGTTTACGTCACTATACTGCTGAATGCACCATGGAAAAACGCCGTCATGGTAGACCAAAAAGTAAGCTTGCAAAAATGATAGAAACCTATCATACAGGCTACAATCAAGAAACTTTTATAAACTCATATTGCCAACTAAAAGATGGAAGCTCACCACAAGGAAACGAATGTTATAAAAAACAGCAAATTGAAAAAGATAAATTAGCAAGAACTGTAAAAGCCATTGCAAGTGACGACATTGACCCCTCGATCATGCCCACGATGAGTCTGTCAGACTCGAAAAGGTATGCTTGGCTAGATTTCCCTAGGGGGCAATTACAAGCAATAAAAGAGTCTTGTCGTGCATTAAATCCCATTAAAAAACCAAATTCCCTTTGTAATAATGAGGCTATCAGTAAGCAATGTGATGAATATTTCTATTTTTCCGCAAGACCCGCCAAACCCTTTATTTTAACGGAAATACAACGCCCTATTCATAATCCAATTTTATACCTCAATGCAGGTAAACAAAATAATACTTTCCTTCTGAAAGTTTCAGATGCTAACCCCGCTATTGTTCATGTGCGAGGCGATGTAGTTAATTACGAAGGGAGTACCTATCATGCGACGCTTTTTATGTTGCACGGAAGTCCACAAGGTACTATCGCCGCTGGAAATACGAATAAAGACGTACTAGATAGTATTTACCTAAATTCAGAAGGGCAAATTACTACAGATTTTGCAAATAACCAACTTAGTTATTCTAAAAATGGCCAACATCAAATCCTGTCTTTTTCTTCTATTGAAGAATATAAAGGACACCCAGAAGCACTTGATGCCGTCATCACGCAATGCTCTACCCGTTCAGTAGACGGTCGGGGTAATAAACCTAATCATTTAGGCGACATCATTTCAGTTAACTCTGAACAAAATTGTGCAAATTCAGATACGGAATCAAGAATTGTTTATTCTCATGATCTTCATTACTTAGCTCCTAATAAACCTATTACTTTTCATGCCAAGCATATCAATAGCGCACCTGCTTATTTAATCAACGCAGATACCACGCAATCTCAAAATTTTAATCATCTTGTTCTATTAGACATACCACTCGATAAGTTAAAAATAATAAAACTTCAACATGAACCTCCTTTACCAGAAGATAAAACTGGTTATAGCGTGGGTATCAACAAAAAAACCTTTTTCATAAGTAACGGCTATGGCAATTTAATCTACCAAACCAGTGATGGTTATCAGTTTTTTATTTTTGAAAAAACACTTGCGGACTATAAATCTGACATAAATAATCAAATTTTATATAAAAAACAACGTAAAAATAATTCTACGCTCCTTAATAACCTATTAATACATAGTTTTCACCCACTTGCGCATAATTTACAAATACATCTTCGCTATCAAATTAAAGAAAACAAAACTAGAGAATATTTTCAAGAAGCTATAAAAAAAATATATCAAACCAATCTTCCTATTTCGCGCTTAGAAATAATTGATGAAATACGAACCGAAATCACTGTAATAGGTTCCCCTGCTGAAGATATTTTTCTTGCCGAGCAAGCCGCCTATACCTATTCTTTTGAAGGAGGAGAAGGAAACGATTATTATAAATTGTTTCCATCAAATACCCCTAGCCCGTCAGTTGACACTATTATCATAAACAATTACGCCGAATTATTGGCTGAAAACCACGGAGAAGATATTCTGGATTTATCTGCCTTTGAAGGCTTTTTATCAGAACAAGAAATAAAGTTACAATATCCTAAGCAGCAAGAAATTACACAGTATAAGCTACCCCTATCTACTATAGTAATTAGTATTCCATATTACAATACACCAGCCTATCATATTAACGAATTAAGAGTCTTTTTAACCGCATATCAATCAGGCGAAGAATATAAACATCTACAATTCAAATGGGATACTTCTAATTATTTATACGTTCTTGATTTTTCAAGCAATCATTTTGTTAGAAATAATTTCAGTAATCTTGAAACTTTTTTAACAAATACAACTGAAGAAACCATTCCTTTAAACCACGATTTTTCTATTCAATTTTTATCTGAAATTAACACCACAGGGCACTACATACACCGAACTAAAAGAGCCGCTGAAGCTATGTCAATGGTAGATTTTAACCAGGAAAAGACTGTAACTTCAGGGGCTTCACATCATTCATTAGGCATTTATGCTATTTTTCCTAAGCTTTACCATATCCTTACAACAACTTTTACTAATATTAAAAAAGAAGAAACAGCACTGGTCGCCTATTCAACAAAAAAAAACTACTTCAATAGTAATGATTGTTTTCAAGCAAGCTCATCGTTAGGGAAGTTAGGCCTTTGCCAAAATAAACATGAACTAATGGTATGGTGGCCTTCAAATAAAACCAATACTATTGACTGGTATACTGCTTGGGATCATTCTGTTCCCGCGTCAGCGAGTATACAACAAGTCTTCTTGCTTGAAATGGCAAAAAGCAATGCTAGTTTACATTTACAATGGAATAACCATCAACAGCTCATAAATTTTGAAGAAATAGCACATACAGACTTATGTCATATATTTCCCCATCTTCCGCAGACTATCAAATTACAATTTTTAAAAGAATATCAACACTTAAGCGTAGTAAAATTATTTAATTATCTTTTAGCTCAACGTGGATTGGAATATATTGCTGGTTCATGTTTACTTCATACTCGTTTCGGTGATTTTTTTAGATTATTTGGACTTTACCCACATTGGAAGTATGGTGATCACAACCATTTTATTGCACGGTGGTTAACAACAGTTCGTCAACTTTTTTTAGAAACTACTACAGGATTTAGGTGTTTCGCTTCAGTTAGCGCGGCTCTGCTTGAAACGGCTATATTATATCCAAAATTGCAAAATAGCTTTAAAAAAGTACTCCAAACTGATAACACGCGTCTTATTATTAAAATAAATCATCTACTTGCGGATATATTCCAATTTGGCTTGAACCTACCCGCCTATTTACCTAGTTTAATAGAATACTTATTTCAAGATTATACTCACACTACTCTTTTTACTTGGACTTTTAGAGCATTATTAAGTCTATATGCTATGGGAAATGATGCTAGTAGTTACTATTTAGGCCTTGCCTTGTTTATAGTACCTCAACTACCATTTTTCTTAGAGCATCTAGGGTTACCTATCACACACAGTTTAAGCAAAACGTTAGATTATCTTTCTCAAACTTTGATTTTTAAAGCTTTAATGCTAGAAATGATTCCCGAAGATACGGAGCGTTTACTAACACGCAAACTTGAATTACAAAGGGCCGAACATCGAGTAGACCAAGGAAAAGAACGTATAACCACTATAGCAAAGTTTATTAAAATAAGTCCGAGTTTTTTTTTCAAAACCTTTGATAAAAAAACTAACGATGAAAAAAAAGAACACGATGATAAGAATTCTAATGCTCAAAAAATAAAAATAAATAGAATCTGAGAAACCTTAACCTCTAAAAACACCGGCGATGTATTTTTATATCGCTAGTGTTCTTTTTTTTAAATAACTCTTTTCCATTTTTTTCATAAGATTTTTGTTATAGAACTAATGTATTTGATAATTAGTTGTCATATAGTGTTTCCAATGGCATTCGATATAACTACAAAAAAGGAGAATAAAATAAAATGAAGGCGCAAATAAAATTATTTGATACACTTTCTTACGTTACGGAATTAGAAAGGGTAAATGTACCTCCTATCCAAGCAAAAATGCAAGTCAAATTATTAACAGAAATGCTAGAAACTACAGTGTGTACAAAACAAGACTTGAACTTACTCGAATCTAATTTAAAACAAGAGATCTCGCATTTAGCGCAAGGTATATTAATCGTAGAATCTCATCTCAGACAAGATATGACTATAATGGAATCTAGTATCAGACACGACATGAATGAGATGGGAGCAAGTATTAGAAAAGATATGGCTACGATGGAATCCAATATTAGACAAAACATGACTGTAATGGAATCCAGTATCAGACACGACATGGATGAGATAGGAGCAAGTATTAGAAAAGATATGGCTACGATGGAATCCAATATCAGACACGACATGAATGAGATGGGAGCAAGTATTAGAAAAGATATGGCTACGATGGAATCCAATATCAGACAAAACATGACTGTAATGGAATCCAGTATCAGACACGACATGAATGAGATGGGAGCAAGTATTAGAAAAGATATGGCTATGATGGAAACAGGAATTAGAGCAGGCATATCCGCGATGGGATTGGATTTCAATAAAAAAATTGCTGATCTTAAACAGGAAATATCTATCTTAGAGCCAAATATTAGAAAAGATATTATTGAGATGGAAACCCGTATTTGGCAAGCTATGTCTGAGATCAGAGAAGAATTATCCCTTTTCAAATATGAAATAATTAAATGGTTTACAGGTACATTCTTTTTAGGAATTGGGACTGTCGTTTCATTGATTAAATTAATGAAACTTATTTAATATAAAAAATTATTTGTTTTTTTATCAGTGTTCAAATAGTTTATGAATTAAGCTAACGAGTAAACTACTATGCTCACTCGAAGCATTTAAAGCAGGGATATAATTAAAGCTTTCACCACCAAGCTTTAAAAAAAGCTCCCGATAACGTTTGGATATCTCTTCTAAGGTTTCTAAACAATCCACAGCAAAACCTGGACAAATAACAGCCACTCGCTTTATTCCTTGTGATGGTAATTCTTGTAAGACAACGTCGCAATAAGGTTGTAGCCATTCCGCTTTTCCAAAACGGGATTGAAATACCAGCTGATATTGATCAGGCGACAAATCCAACTCGCTCGCTAGCAAATTTACCGTTTTATAACACTGTTGTTCATAGGGGTCTCCTAATTTACTACAATATTTAGGCAAACCATGAAAAGAAAACAACAAATAATCTTTAGTGCCCTCTCTTTCCCAATATCCGCGAATTTTTTCAGCTAAAGCCTTAATATAAAAATCTTGATCGAAATAGGATGAGTTAAACGTTAAAAAAGGAATAAAACGCTGTTTCTTGACTATATTACTAACAACGTCAAAACAACTGGCTGTCGTAGCCGCAGAATACTGTGGATAAAGTGGTAAAACTATTAATGAATCAATAGCATTTCTTGCCAATAAATCAGTTAAAACATCTTTGATAGAAGGCCGGCCATAGCGCATTGCTAAGACAACTTTATAAAAATCTCCCAATTGAGTTTGAACTCTTTCAGCTAATTTTTTTGAATATACCGCTAATGGCGATCCTTCATCCAACCAAATCGATTGATAAAGCTTTGCTAAACGTTTGGAACGAGTAGGTAACACAATAGTGTATAAAATGGGTTTCCACAGCCAAGCGGGTAATTCAACCACGCGCGGATCACTGAGAAATTCTGCAAGATATTTACGTACAGCGTAAGGTGTAGCTTCACTCGGAGTACCTAAGTTAATCAGTAACACTACTCGCATTCTATTTTTTATCACGTACGAATACCTTTTCCTTTATTTAACAAATAAAGGTTTAGGAAAAACAAACCAACACAGCACAAAAAAATAATTACTAACGCTTGTTGCACCGGAATATCAGTAACGCCTAATAATCCGAAACGAAATGCATTAACGATATATAAAATTGGATTAAAAAGTGATAAATACTGCCAAAACGACGGTAACAAATGAATAGAATAAAAGACACCGCCAAGATAAGTCAATGGCGTTAAAACAAACGTAGGCACTAATGAAACATCATCAAAGGTTTTAGCAAATAATGCATTGGTAAATCCCGCCAGAGAAAATAAAATCGTTGTCATCGGTACTATCGCCAATAAAACAAAAATATTGTGTACTTGCAAATTTGTAAAAAATAAAGCCAATAGTGTCACCAATAACCCAACCAATAAACCTCGTGCCACACCACCGGCAACAAATCCCGCTAAAAGTAAAGCGTTTGGTAGTGGAGCAACTAACAACTCTTCAATACTACGTTGAAAACGCATGCCAAAAAATGAAGTAACTACATTTGTATAGGCTGCTGTAATAACAGACATCATAATGAGGCCTGGCGCAATAAATTGCATGTAACTAAATCCTTCAATAGTGCCTAAGCGTTGACCAATTAAACCACCAAAGATTAAAAAATAAAGAGTCATAGTCACCAAAGGTGGTAATAGCGTTTGCACCCAAATACGTAAAAAACGTTTGATCTCTTTACGCAATAAAGTGACGAAGGCTATCAAATAAATCTTAGCTCGCATCACTTTTTTATCTCCAAAACATTGTAAATTTAATCATTTCTAATAACCTATTCTTTTTTATTGGCAGCAATTAAATTCAAAAATAATTCTTCTAAGCGATTAGCTTTATTACGTAAACTAGTTACTTCAATATGATGTCCTTCTAAAAACCCAAACAAATTATTCAATGACTGTTCTTTGGCAACATCAACCTCTAACGTCATTGTGTCTAATAAACGCATCGCAAAAGGGGATGGGGCTTGAGGGAGTGTTTTTAAAGGTGTTTTCAGATCAAAAACAAAGGTCTCCATATTTAAGGTAGCCAGCAAATTTTTCATACTGGTATTTTCTATAATGCTTCCCTTATCAATAATAGCAATATTTTTACAAAGATATTCAGCCTCTTCTAAATAATGAGTCGTTAAAATAATGGTTGTACCTTGACGATTAATTGTCTGCAAAAACTCCCACATAGACCGGCGTATTTCAATATCAACACCAGCTGTTGGTTCATCTAAAATTAACAACTTAGGTTCATGCACTAATGCCCTTGCTATCATTAAACGTCGTTTCATACCGCCTGAAAGTTGCATAGAAACCTGCCCCTGCTTGTTCCATAGATCAAGCTTTTTAAGATAGGTTTCAGCACGTTGCTTTGCTAATCGTGGGGGGACCCCATAATAACCAGCTTGATAAACGATAACGTCCATTACTTTCTCAAAAATACTAAAATTAAGTTCTTGAGGAACAATACCAATACAAGCTTTTACAGCTTCTAATTCGGTATCAATATTATGACCAAATACCTTGACACCCCCTCCAGTTTTATTGATAAGCGAAGCTATAATACCAATAGTTGTAGATTTTCCTGCACCATTAGGACCTAATAATGCGAAAAAATCACCTTGATTAACGTTTAAATCGATTCCTTTCAATGCAACAACACCATTATTATAAATTTTTGTAAGGCCTTTAATACTTAATGCTTGCATAAGATTGATAGAGCTTTTAAATTAGAAAAAGAGAAAATTGTCAGCTATTACACACAATTTGCTTTTCGACAAGACCGCAAAAACGAACAACCGAAATGTATAATACATGAGGACTGCGACTTGAGCGGCAAAGCTGCCAAAAATTTAAGTTCGTAGAGTACATTATAACATGATAAAACCCATAAACTTTCCAATAAATCGACAAGCAAATTTTCTGCTAAAGGGTCCTGTAGGTCAACTCGAAGTCCTAACAACCCAACCTGAATCGCCAAGAACTATTCCTGCCATCGCAGTTATTTGTCACCCTCATCCTTTGTTCCAAGGAAGCCTTAACAACAAGGTTGTTACTACTTTAGCCAGAAGCTTTGACATAATGGGTTTTAGCACCGTACGTTTTAACTTCCGTGGTGTTGGAAAAAGCCAAGGTCGTTACGATAATGGCATTGGTGAAACCAATGACTTATTAGCCATACTACAATGGCTAAAAATTAGCTACTCTGAACATACTGTATGGCTAGCTGGCTTTTCCTTCGGTGCTTATGTAGCGGCGCGCGGCGCTAAAGAATGGCCCGTAAAACAGCTCATCTGTGTTGCACCACCCATAGAAAATTTCCCTTTTAAAACACTACTTCCATTTCCCTGCCCTTGGATACTTATCCAAGGCGATGAAGATGAGATCGTCTCATCACAAGCTGTCTTTTCATGGATAGCAAGTGTAAAAGATCCACCACAGTTGATTGCGATAAAAGGCGCTTCTCATTTTTTTCATGGACATCTTATCACCTTACGTGAACAATTATTAAACGTATTAACTAACAATGCTTCATGACACCGTTAGAACTCTATTATCAAAAAATTCAGGAAAATACCTTAGTCTGGGATTCTTGCCAAGAAATGGCAATGCAACAATTTCAACAGGTTTATGAAGGATGTTTGGCAGCAAAAAAAAAACGTTTATTCAAAAAGCAAAAATTTTGTAAAGGGCTTTATTTATGGGGTGAAGTGGGAAGAGGAAAAACCTATTTAATGGATCTATTTTATAAACAACTTCCTATTCCAAAATTACGCATGCATTTTCACCAATTTATGCAAGAAATTCATATTAAATTAGTCCAGTTACAAGGTCACGCGAATCCACTCTATCGAATTGCCGAAGATTTTGCACATAGTGCAAAAATAATATGCCTAGATGAATTTCTTGTTCTTGAAATAGGTGATGCCATGCTATTGTCACAGCTATTACATGCCTTATTTCAAAACAATATTACATTAGTCACAACAGCCAATACTCCACCCAATGCTTTGTATCAAAATGGTTTACAACGTGAACTATTTTTGCCGGCGATTGAGCAACTTAAACAATACCTTACGGTCTTTCACTTAAATAGTCCTCACGATTATAGATTAGAACAAGAGCTTGAAAAAAATAATTTCACAAACAACCTTGTCTTAACAATGACTCTTCCTCATGTTGAACATTTGTTTACTATTTTGACTAAGGGAAAAACAATATCGTACCAACCACTTTCTATTCATGGTCGTCCTATTTCACATAAAGGTTATACCGATGCTATAATTTGGTTTGAATTCACTTCAATTTGTACTATTCCGCGCAGCCAAATCGATTATTTGGCCATTGCAAAACGTTTTTCCATAGTTTTAATCAGCCACGTTATCCCTATTACAGCATATGATGATAATCGAGCACGACTGTTTATACATCTAGTCGATGTGTTTTATGATGCGGGTATTAAATTAATTTTAGTCAGTGAAACTAAATTTGACCATTTCTATCTTAAAGGTCGTTTTCTATTTGAATTCAAACGTACTAAAAGCCGCCTCATTAGCTTTAAAAAGGAAGCCTTAAGGTTTATCGAAGAAATTATTGACGATAATACTATCTCTCCTCAATAACATAACTCTCATGCATCAAATACTTTAACAAATAAAATTATAAGTCTAACGAACGAAAAAAGGGCGTTAAAACGCCCTTTTGAGAAAAAAACTAAACAGCTCCTTTTAGTTTTGACAAGGCTTTCATTTTTATTTTCTTGTGCGCAGGTTTTGGTTTGAAAGTAGTAGGTTCTCCTGTAAATGGGTTGATTCCTTTACGTGCTTTAGTTGCAGGTTTTTTTACTACAGTTAACTTAAGTACACCTGGTAAACAAAACGGACGGCCTGCTTTCAGATGCGCAAACATAATTGATTGCAAAGTTTCAATAACTTCTACTATTTTTTTCTTAGGTAATTCAACGTGGTCTGCTAAACGTTGTAATAACTCAGTTTTAGTATAGGACTTACTAATAGCAGGTATTTTTTTAGGGGATGTTACTTTAACTTTTTTACTAGTTTTTTTAACAACAGACTTTTTAGCTAAATTTCTAGCCATGGTTCATATTCCTCTTGATATTAAAGGATAAACAGAAGGTTAAGATTCTATAAAATAGCACATTTTTAGCTTTTTGCTAGAGGGACATACAAATATTTTATTAAAAACAACTTTTAAAATATTCTAAACCTCAAAGATGCTGAATGATTTGTACCACAATTTCAATGAATATTAATAAAATAATTACCGATTCTAAAATACTTGAATAACGATGCTCTAGTTGGTTGTTAAGCATTTCTAAGATCTCATGGACTACATCAAGTTTATGATTAAGCGCTGCAACACGTTTAGGAATATCTAAAAATTTTTCGGTCATTTCATAAAATGCTTCGAGATTAGAGTAACGCCAAAAATATTCAGGTACATCCAAGTATTCACTACTAAGATTGACAGAACTTCGCGTTAAGAAAATTTCACCGATACGTTTCGAAATAGCTTTACGTGAAAGTGAGATTTTCCCATCTTGGGCTAATTCACGAGGAAAATGGCTATTCGCACGAATTGTTTTCTGAATAGATTCTTCATAAAATTCTAATTTGATCGATTGTGCTAATCCATATGAAATCGCCAATTTCAGTTGTATGTTATCGATTTCAGTTTTTTCTATGGAGATTACATCCACATTAAATCGCGTATGCGGAAATAGCCGAGTATCTTTAGCAATATGATAAATAAAACGATCTGTTTCTATCTTTTCTACTGGATCCGTTGAAAAAGGTTTAATAACTTCTAACAATTCCTCTTCTTGTTTTTTTCGTAAATTCCAAGTAACAAAACAACCATGATTGAAAAAAAATATATCTATGTTTTTATGTTTCTTAGTCACATACAGAACGTTACGAAATAACTTAGCAATGTAATGACGACTGCGAAAAAAATCGGCTAACGCGCTTAGCTTATAACTTGCAGCCGTACAAAAAGAAATACAACGCATAATGATTACAAGTGTTAAAAAGAATCTACTGTATACCTATTATATATAAAATTGTGAGTACAACTTTAAATGCTAACTTTTCACGATAAGAATTTAGATTTTTTAAAATAAGATTCGGTTTTTTCTTTTTGAAGTCGAGGAGAAGCTTTATTTAACTTATCATTTTGAACGGGATAGCCAATTATTTGTGGAATTCCATTTTGACTGGATGAAATCTTATCAACAGATTGCCAATGAATTTTAGCAGCTTTGGCACTATTAACCTTAATAAGCGTTTTCATAGCAGTACCTTGCGTTAACCTCAACGCCGATCTTCCTTGTAATGGTACATGCGCTTCTAAATAAAGTCTATTTTTATCCCAACCCAATTTATAGGGAGAATCAACAATATAAACGCGTTCTTTGCGGTTTACTTGAGGGAATAAACTCTCGATATCTTCTGGAAGCATACGAATACATCCAGCACTACTTCGCCGTCCTACGCCTGCGTAGTCATTAGTACCATGAATCAAATACGTTAATTGTTTAAGGCGCAGCGCATACCCACCTAAAGGATTATCGGGCCCTGGAGGCACTTTTTTTGGTAAATACACACCGTCTTTAACCCGATCTTTTCGAATCGAAGCAGGAACGATCCAAGTAGGGTTAATAACTTTTTGTGCAATAAAAGAAGGGCCTAAAGGTGTGTCCCAACCTTCTCGACCTATACCAACAGGATAAGTCATAACAACGTGGCGATGAGGCGGATAATAATAAATACGTAATTCTGCTAAATTAATCACAATTCCCTGACGTGGTCCTGGTGGTAGTATAAAACGACTAGGAATAACGATGATGGTACCGGGCACAATGTGTATAGGGTCTATTTTGGGATTTGCTTCAACTAATTCAAAATAACCAATATCAAAACGCCGACCTATTTTGCTAAATGTGTCTGCGGGCATTGCTTGTGTCCATTGTACCTGCCCTACAACACTATCACCATGAGGCGGTAAAACAAATGTTAAAGCAGAAGCTTGCGCAACAAAAAACCAATAGAAAAAAAAACCACACGCTAAATAAAAAAAATGATGCTTAAAATATTGCATAGTGATTGATTGCTTACGCTATATTCCTTCTTTTTCTAACCTAAAGACGCCGAATAAAAATAACATATAAAAAATCGGGTATTGTACATCGAATTACCAATTACGCAACTAGACCTAAAAAAGAAGCTTTTGCTTAAATTTTGTTATACCCTATTTGCTTTAAGCAATAAAACGATATAAAAAAAGCGCGGTAATGAAATAAAAACAAAATCTCCAGGGTTTACATATGATTTATTCTATACTACGTATTTATTTTTAATGTAAACTATTCTCTATGCTTGAGTTTAAAACCTATCGTCTTTTTTCTAGACAAAAGGTAAAAGATTTTTTTCAGATCGATAAACCTCTATTTATTGGCATACTCAGTCTCGTAATAATCGGGTTAGTGATCCTCTATAGTGCAAGTAATCAAAATATAGAGTTAATTAGCAAACAAGCGATTCGAATGTTTTTCGCTTTCATCATCATGATTTTATTTGCACAAATACCCCCTTCTATTTATAAAATATGGGCGCCTTGGATTTTCACGATTGCTCTCTCCTTTATTATTGCTGTACTAATAATAGGTGTAGTCGGAAAAGGTGCACAACGCTGGCTAAACCTATGGTTATTTCAATTCCAACCTTCTGAGCTTATGAAATTAGCAGTGCCGCTGATGTTGGCTTGGTATTTAGATGATAAATCACTTCCCCCTTCTTTCTTTCACTTGTCGGTGTTATTAGCAATAGTGCTTATACCCACCTTACTTGTCGTTAAACAGCCGGATTTAGGTACAGCCTTATTGATCGCTATCTCAGGTTTCAGTGTCATTTTACTTGCCGGAATTAGCGCTAGGCTATTGCTATTGGGAAGTTTATTAATTTTAGTAATAGCCCCTATAGGCTGGCATTTTATGCATGATTATCAAAAACTTCGTGTACTAACCTTTCTCAATCCAGAAAGAGATCCTTTAGGCGCAGGTTACCATATTATTCAATCTAAAATTGCAATTGGTGCCGGCGGTTTTTTTGGCAAAGGATGGTTACAAGGCACTCAATCGCATCTACAGTTTCTACCGGAACATACCACTGATTTTATATTTGCAGTTTGTGGTGAAGAATTTGGCTTAATGGGAAGTATTGTCTTACTGATTCTTTATTTTTGGATTACTGCCAGAGGATTTTATATTAGCATGAAAGCACAAGATACGTTTTCTCGCCTGTTGGGAGGCGGATTAAGTTTGAGTTTTTTCATTGCTGCTTTTGTAAACATCGGAATGGTAAGTGGTTTATTACCAGTGGTTGGCGTGCCATTACCCCTTATCAGCTATGGCGGAACCTCTTTAATTACTTTAATTGCAGGCTTTGGTATTTTGATGTCTATTCAAACACATAGAAAATTAGTAGGTAATTAAGGAGGCGCCCTATGCAAAAAAAGAAAAACCGTTTTATTCTGCAAGCCTTTGCCCTGTTAGTTGGCCTTTGTTTAACCGCCTGCACAGCTTATGCGGATAAAGCAGAGGTACATCGTTTTATTGATAAGATGGTTAAAAAATATAATTTTAATCGTGAACAACTACAGCAACTATTTAATACAGTTAAACCTAACCGCTCCATCATCTCATCTTTTATAAAGCCAAAAGAAAATTTAACTTGGTCAGACTACAGACCTATTTTTATTACAGAAAAAAGAGCATTGAAAGGCGTTAAATTTTGGAATGAACATAAAAAAACGTTACTCTATGCTCAAAAACATTACGGGGTTCCTCCCTCAATTATAATCGCTGTTTTAGGTATAGAATCACGTTATGGTGAATTAACTGGTAAATACCGCGTCTTAGATTCACTCAGTACCTTAAGTTTTAATCATAGTCGTCGATCCGGCTTTTTCCAAAGCGAACTGGAACAATTTTTGTTGTTAAGTCGTGAAAATCCCGCTATTAATCCTAAAACAACAAAAGGTTCTTATGCAGGAGCCATGGGCCAAGTACAATTTATGCCAAGTAATTATCGACATTTAGCTATAGATGCTTCACACAAAGGATATAGCGATCTCATTAAAAATTCAGATGACGCTATCCTTAGCATTGCAAATTATTTTAAATATTATGGTTGGATAAAAGGCGAACCTATTGCTGTACCAGCGTATCTAAAAGGAAATGGCATTCAGCATTTACCCAGTTCTCAACATGGTTTCGCTTTAAAAAGCTTCGAAAAATATCAAATTTATCCTAAATATCCTTTATCGCAGCAACTTAAAACCATTTTGATTGTTTTGCCACTTCGCAACGGAAAGGAATATTGGCTAGGATTTACTAATTTTCAAGTTATTAAGCGATATAATTCCAGTTCACTCTACGCAATGGCTGTCTATCAACTTAGTGAATTAATTAAGCATTTACATCAACAAGAGCATTCACATGATACAAAAAAATAACGCTTGGCAAGGAAGCTTATTTTTTAAAACAATTTACTCACTACGCTTGAAATTGCGAATTCGCAATTTCAAGCGCTTTCTTTTCGCACATGACGTACGTAAGCTTCGCTTATGCACGCCATGTGATTGGAATGCCACTCGCTG
Source organism: Rickettsiella sp. (assembly GCA_031119195.1). Taxonomy (GTDB): domain Bacteria; phylum Pseudomonadota; class Gammaproteobacteria; order Diplorickettsiales; family Diplorickettsiaceae; genus JAVHYG01. Next base: position 20,063 of record JAVHYG010000003.1, read on the forward strand.
TGTAATCAAAAATTTCATATCTTCAAGTACGAGCGGTATATACCGTTTTTACTTAAAGATACGAAATTTCATACTACCTTCGTGTCTCATAGCAATCTCAACCGAGGAACTAAGTTTTATCAGTAAAGCTTGCTATGGAACAATTCCCTTGAAAATTACCTCCGCGAAAAAAAAAAACACAAAGCCACTACTTACATCAACTTTTATTTTTATACTGATATTAGCATTGAGCGCATGTAGTTCAATAACCTCTAGCAATCGACGTTATCCATTGCAGAATGATAAACCTCCTTCTTTTAGAATTAACGTAAATAAAATTCCTAATGCAGTACCAAAAACTGAGCCTCTCAGTAAACGAGGCAATCCTAAATCATATGTTGTGTTTGGCCGGCGCTATTATGTAATGAAAAGTGCAAAAGGTTATCATGCCAAAGGGATAGCTTCCTGGTACGGCATGAAATTTCAACATTTTCAAACAGCAAATGGAGATATTTATAATGTAGCAGGAATGACTGCTGCGCATAAAACACTTCCACTGCCTACCTATCTTCAAGTAACTAATTTGCGTAATGGAAAAAAAATCATTGTCAAAGTCAACGATAGAGGGCCTTTTGTTAATAACCGACTTATCGATCTTTCTTATGCTGCTGCCATAAAATTAGATATGACTGGCACAGGAACTGCACCCGTTACTATTCAAGCTATCACACCGGGTATAACTCGCTTAGCAACTAATGCTAGAAATTTTAAACCTTTTCTATCGACACAAAATAAAAATCAACCCTACATTCATCTAGGACTTTTTAAACAACGCGCACAAGCGCTAAAACTGGCTTTACTTGTAAAGCATTGGACACGTTCGTCTGTAAAAGTAGAAAAAACACCTATCCACAAACGCTTGTATTATCGCGTTGTGATAGGTCCTTTACCGAATACAAAAAGCACTAAACAATTGCATCGTCAACTCCAATTGGCTGGCCTTCAATCGTATAAAGAATTCAACTAAAAACATCCCTATGCCTAAAAAAATCTCTTGTTTTCTTTTGTCACTATTAGGAATAGCTATTTTAAGTGGATTATTTAGTCTAAACTACACTTATCCACTTACTTTAGGGAAAAGTAGCATTCTTTATAGTGATTATGGAAAATTTTATCATTCACAGCGCCAATTCATCGCAGGAAAAAATATTTACGCTCCCGTTTATTTCATCAAAAATAAAAAACATACTGAACCAGGACATTCGCTTTTAAGTAAACCCGCCATAAAACCAAAAAGAATAGGCTATGTTGATCATTGTGCTAAGGCAAACAAAAAAGCGGCTTTTTTTGACTATCGCAACCCAGCACACCCAGGGTCTGTAAGTAACGAAACGCAAAAAAAAGACGCTTTTCCCCCATCATCGTGCAATGATCAACGTAAGCTAATTTTAGCAGGAAATCTTAATCCACCTTTGTTTACCTTAATTACCTTTCCAATTGCTTATTTAAGTTATCCGCATGCGCTTTTATTATGGACCTTTTTTTCGATGCTAGCGGGATGCATAGCTATTTTATTAATACAACAAAAACTTGAACCACGTTCTATTCTTTCATTGCAGACAAGCCTATTACTTTTAATTGGTTTTATGTGTTATTTCCCCACCTTTGTTACACTTCAGTTTGGCCAAGTTAGCCTATTATTACTACCATTATTAGTACTAGGCTGGCGTGCTGCACACGATCAAAAGTCGACTAGAGCCGCTGTTTATCTAGGTTTAGCCGCTAGTCTAAAGCCATTTATCGGTTTATTTTTGGTTTATTTTTTTATTCGTAAAGAATGGCGTGCGCTATTGGCCTTTATTTCAATTATACTTCTTTCAGTTTTCTTAACTGCAGTATTTTTCGGAATTGATACTTACTATTCTTACTATCAAGTATGTCACCAAATAGCATGGGCAGCTTCCAGCTGGAATGTTTCCATTTATGGTTTTTTATTACGCCTTATAGGAGGACCGGAAGCTAATACACCTTTAATAGCCATACCCGGACTTTTTAATGTTGCATACCTTTTTTTATCTATATTACTGCTATTAGCGCTTGTTTTGTTTCTACGTCCACTTGCGTGTATTGCCAATTTACAAAAAAAAACTGACATCGATTTTTCTATTATTTTAGTTGTAATGCTTTTACTATCACCATTAGGCTGGATGTATTATTTCCCTTTTTTAAGCATTCCATTTTTAATCTTGTGGGATTTGTCAAAAAAAGGTATCTATCCCATTGGTTTACCCTTGATATTAGCAACGCTTCTGCTGATTTGTAACATCCCCATCATTTTAACTCCAACGAATGAAATACAAAGCAATAATGCAATCTCTGTGTTTTTAGGTTCTAGCCTTTACTTTTCAGTATTAATAGGCTTAATGGTATTACTTTTTGTTATACGGTTTATTTTATCCAAAAAACTGATACAAAATAAACCGTTACAGGTTTTTGAAAAAATACCCCATAGCCTGCTATTATTAGTCTGCGCCATCGCTTTTTTACCTTCACTCCTTGGTATTACAAAGACATGTAGCACCTGGATACGTTATGCTATTAATTACAATACAGAATACATATTAATCTCGCAGGACTAATTTATGTTACCCTATCCCTCTATCAATCCCATTGCCTTTAGTTTAGGGCCACTCAAGGTCCATTGGTATGGTTTAATGTATGCAATAGGATTTATAGGGGCGTTGGGATTAGCTAGTTATCGCGCTAATAAGCCAAATAGTGGCTGGACTGTAGAGCAAGTCAGCGATCTTCTTTTTTATACAGCCCTCGGCGTCATTCTCGGCGGGCGTGTCGGCTATATGCTTTTTTATGATTTTAGTAATTTTTTAGCGCATCCGTGGATTATTTTTCAAGTTTGGCAAGGAGGTATGTCATTTCATGGTGGATTATTAGGTGTTCTATTAGCCTTTTATTTATATAGCCGAAAAACAGGCAAACACTTTTTTGATATTACCGATTTTGCTGCACCTCTCGTCCCTATTGGCTTAGGTGCAGGACGGATTGGAAATTTTATTAATGGCGAACTGTGGGGTAGAGTTACCGATGTACCTTGGGCAATGGTATTTCCTCACGCCGGTCAATTGCCACGCCACCCTTCCCAACTGTATGAGTTTTTCTTTGAAGGCATAATATTATTTTCATTCCTTTGGATCTATTCCAGTAAAAAACGGTCCCGCATGGCAGTTTCCGGTTGGTTCGCCCTTCTATACGGTATTTTTCGTTTTACACTTGAATTCTTTCGTCAACCTGATCCTCAGCTTGGGTTTATTGCTTGGGATTGGTTAACAATGGGTCAATTACTCTCATTTCCGATGATCATTATAGGGTTAATATTAATTTATAAATCTTATACGCCACCAAAAATAGGAGCACAATTTTCCTAAACTCCTTATAGCATTTAATACAGAACCCTACTTCGAAAATAACAATTATTAGAATCCAGGGTGTATCGCTTTCTGGCCTTTATCTGCCAAATAACGACACACTCTAATAAATTTCATTGATGATTTATGTCAAGTCAAGCCATACAAAAAACTTTTCTGTCTGAAAGTCGCACATTACTAGTTTTAGCAATACCACTTATCATGAGCGGACTTGTAGAAACTTCTATAGGATTTTTTTCTAATATATTTCTTGCCCATTTAGGCCCAGAAAACTTGGCTGCCGGTGCATTAGTTAATTGGGTTTTCACAACCATCATGGTAATCGTCTGGGGTACCCTTTCTGCCATCACCACGCTAGTGGCTCGCTATTATGGGAAACAAAATCTTAGCCAAATACAGAATGTGCTTTGCTCAGGTTTATTATTAGCTGTCATATTAATGTTGCCATCCATGCTTTTATTGTGGAATCTTGCGCCTATTTTCCTGTTTTTTGGCCAAGAACCTAAAATTGTACTATTAGCCAAACCTTACCTACATGGACTAACATGGGCAGTCATTCCTGATTTTATTTATACTGTTGCTATGCAATTTGCAGCGGGACTTGGCCGCACAAAAATCAATATGTGTTTTAGTTTATTGTTCGTTCCTCTCTGTATTTTTTTCAACTACTCATTCGTGTTTGGCGTATTTGGTTTACCAAAACTCGGCATTGCAGGAATTGGTTGGGGAACTGCCAGCGCTTTTTGGATTATCAGTATCCTTTTTATTATCTACTTTTTCTTAAAAAGGGATCTACGTATTTACCTACGATACCCTCCTATTCAAAGAATAATGGCTGGCATTAAAGAAATCTTTCAAGTCGGTCTTCCGCTAGGTTTAATGTATTGTGTTGAAATTGGATTTTTTCTTGCTATGACTATCCTAATGGGGCTCATTAGCCAAGATACACTGAGTGCTAATCAAGTTACGCTGCAATTTTTCTGGCTATTTTCTATTGTAACGTTTGCCTTAGCACAAGGGATTACTATAAGAGTAGGCCATAGTATAGGAAAAAATGATAGAAAAGCACTTCATTATGCAACCTATGTGGGACTTTTCTATGCTTGTGGTTATATACTTTTAATAGCTATTTTATATTGGAAATTTCCAAATAAATTAATCGGCATTGATTTTAAGGTAGATGATCCAAAAAATATACCTATCGTTCACCTTGCTAAAGAATTTTTAGCAATCGCCGCATTGATACAAATAATTGAAGCCATTCGCTTTACCTTTTTTGGATCACTTCGAGGTCTTAAAGATACAAAGTTTTCACTGGTAAATTCTATTTTAATTTTTTGGATTATAGCTTTACCATTGGCATATCTCGCTACTTTTTTCAATGCCGGCCAGGGAATCTGGTGGGCAACACTATTAGGAGAAATAGTAGGCACTCCCTTACTGATCTGGCATTATCATCGTAAGGTCGAAGAATATCTATTTTAATATTGGGATTCTCCACTTAAAATCCCATCGCGCAATAAAAGCACTTGAAAATGCAATTCCGCATTTTCAACCACAATGGATATATTATGTTCAAATCCAAAAGACCGAAACCTGTTATTCTACTAATCCTCGATGGATGGGGTTACCGTGAAGAAAACGAACATAATGCTATTGCTTTAGCAAAAACACCCTACTGGGATCACTTAATTCAAATCTGTCCGCACACGCTATTAACTGCGTCCGGGTTATCAGTAGGTCTTCCTGGTGGTCAAATGGGAAACTCTGAAGTAGGTCATCTTACAATCGGCGCCGGACGCGTTCTATATCAGGACTTAACCCGCATTAATAAATCCATAGAAACAGGTGATTTTTTTAAAAACGAAGCTTTTGTAGCGACTTTTAAAAAAGCAAATACAATGGACAAATCAGTCCATATTCTAGGTTTACTTTCACCCGGCGGGATTCATAGCCATGAAAAACATATTTACGCATTATTACAATTGGCATCACTGGTTGGGTTAAAAAACTGTTATATCCATGTCTTTCTTGATGGCCGTGATACTGCACCTAAAAGCGCACAAACCTCGATTATTGCACTCGAAAATAAATGCAAAGAATTTGGCGTAGGGAAAATAGCATCACTTATCGGCCGCTATTATGCAATGGATAGAGATAAACGCTGGGAACGTACACAAGCTGCTTATGATTGTTTAACAAGTGGCAAAGCACAATATAATGCAACCACAGCCTTAGAAGGATTGCAACAAGCATATGCGCGCGGTGAAACTGATGAATTTGTAAAACCAACTTGTGTTCACCCACTCAACTCACCAGCAGTAAAAATTCAAGAGAATGATAGTGTTATTTTCATGAATTTTCGTGCTGACCGTGCCCGCCAATTAAGCCGCGCTTTCCTTAATCCGGGCTTTTCAGAATTTAAACGCCATTCACATCCACGTTTAAGCGAGTTTATTTCTCTAACACAATATGCCGCAGATATCCCAAGCCATATTGCTTTTCCAAAACAGTCATTAGAAAATGGCTTAGCTGAATATCTTGCTAAAAAAGGCTTAACGCAACTCCGTATTGCTGAAACCGAAAAATATGCCCATGTTACTTTCTTTTTCAACGGCGGTATTGAAACACCATTTCCCAATGAAACACGTCTATTAATTCCTTCAAAAAAAGTAGCCACTTATGATCTAACACCCAAAATGAGTGCATTTGAAATTACTGACCGGCTGCTTGAAGCTATTGAAGAAAAAAAATATGATGTCATTATCTGCAACTTTGCTAATCCCGATATGTTAGGCCATACCGGAAATATCGCTGCAACAGAAGAAGCCATTACCTATATCGATCAATGTATTGATAGAATCATCACTGCACTCAAAAAACAAGGTGGCGAAGCTATTATAACTGCTGATCATGGTAATGCGGAGCATATGTACGATGAAAAAACACAGCAAGCACACACAGCCCATACGACAGAACCTGTGCCATTTATCTATGTTGGACGTCCAGCAAAAATTAAACCACAACATATCGGCACATTAGCCGATATTGCGCCGACACTATTAGCCCTACTAGAGCTCCCCAAACCAAAAGAAATGACTGGAGAAAATCTAATTATTTTTTAAATATCATTTAAACGCGGCAAATACCGCGTTTTTGTGACCATCATCGTGTTAATGACGACAAACCTTAATGATATTTGTTAACTTCTCAACTAATATAAATAGGATTAAGCAATATAAAATATCCATGATCAAACTTACCCTACTTCTTAGCATCTGCTGGTAAGGAATTCATATGTGCTTGCTTAAATACAAGAAAATCTTTGGATATTATTACTAAAATAAGCGATACCACGCGGTAGTAATTGGTTTGACAATCTAGTTTGCGAGAATCAAAGTTATATGTATTTATAAGGGCTTCGTGGTACAGTATGAGTATTATCTATACTTTAAAAAATAAAGGTTTTTTTCTAGTTCAACTGGGGTTGACGATAAAACGCTTCGCTTTTAAAATGAATATTTATCATGGAAAATAACTAAATGGATATTAAAATCTCTGCTTCATCTGAATCCCTTATAAATCATCTTCTTGCTTTAGAATCTCTGAATTCTTGTAAAAAAGAAAAAGTTTTTATTAATTACTGTATTGAACAAATAGAAAAAATCGCTATTATCCGTTTCAATCTTAAATATTTATCTGGTTTAGAAAAAGAAATTGAACAGCTTAATAACACAGAAGATGAGTTTACATCAAACCTTTACCGCTTAATTACTTATTTTCAAATAATAGATAATTACCAGCATCTAAATTCCTTATTTCGTTTTTTTACGGTTCTTTCTTGTTTCTTAGCCTTAACAACCATCGGCTTGGTTATGAGTGTTATGATCATAGGTGCTACGCTAACGCCTCTGGCCGGTATATTATTGACCTTTGCCGTAGCTTCTTCTTTCATTATTTTTCAAACAAGCGCTTCCATTCTAGGTAAATCCTCATTCTTATCCTACATGGAAGACAAAATAGCTGTTTTAACCCAAACTTTAAAAAGAATAACTATCAGTTTAGATCAAGATATCAGCTCACTCGAAAGTAAAATAAATTACAAAGAAATCAATAATCCAAAATTCGCACCATCCAGCGCTCCCGCTTTTTACTTTCAAAACGCTACCTCCAACCATTTAAAGCCTACCTACCTTACATCTACGATAAATTTTTTCAAAAAAAATGAGCTCAAAGAACAAAATATTTCAGCAAAAAACTATTATAAGATGGCGAATCAATCTTTTTCTCGTTAGACGACAGCACACTCTAATTTTATTTCTATACAACCGGGATGAAGTCTTGCGTTAAATAATAATATCAGCAAAAAATAAGGCATGTCTCTAAAAGCTAAATTATATATATATGTTCAAATAATTGTCTAATTGCTACATTAGACCTCTTGCCCTCATTTGGCACGATCATGGTCATATAAGCGGTATTTCTGCGTTTTGTTACTCACATACCCTTACGGTATTAAAAAATCCACGCTTTCTGACTCATCCTCACTAAATGACGTGACGCACCTCAGTTCAAACTCGCAAATTTACTAAAGTAAATTAAACTATAAAAAGAACCTTTAAAAATAGAACCTTTAAAAATAGAACCTTTAAAAATAAGACCCACAGCGCTAATAGAAAAATATCCATGCGCCTCAAAAAATAGTGCTTATATACTTCTAATTTATAGAAATCTATTTAAGCGAGGAATAAGTTTCTCATGCGATTAAAAATTATCCCTCTATTGCTTCTTAGTTGTGCTTTACTAGGTTTTAGTACGCCATTTTTGAATACTCCCACCAAAACAAAAACAACACCAGTGAAACCAGAAG